>DATNQS010000507.1:0-1856 GCA_036703925.1 Candidatus Sericytochromatia bacterium | reverse complement strand
ACGCTTAGTTTAGAAGAATCTTAACCATTGGGGCGACAGAGTGAGGCAAGATGGCAGCGATCGCTACAGAGTTTACTTGGGTTTACGAAAAATTGCGCCAGCCTTTGAGCGCCGCCCTCAGTTGTATGCTGGATGAAATGTATGCTGAATAAAAGTGCTGACTGAAGCCATCGCAGCTTGCATTAATAATGGGTGATTGATGCGTAGAGCTTCAAGGTTCGTTAAATGTAAGCGGTCAGCAGTCAGCCCCAAGCGTAAGTTATGGAGCAGTCGCTTTTTTCTTAGCGTGTAAGTTATAAGGCTGAAAGCTAACGGGTCCAAGCTCACACTTTTTATTTAAGGAGACTACGTTGGTTCATCGCTATCGGGTTGCTATTTTAGGGGCAACAGGTGCAGTCGGCACCGAACTACTAGAGCTATTAGAGCAGCGAGACTTTCCTCTGGCAGATCTGAAGCTACTGGCATCAGCACGATCGGCAGGACGAACGCTTCCTTTCAAAGGAGAGCGGTTGCCGCTTGAAGCCGTAAATGACGACAGCTTTAAACAGATTGATCTAGTGTTGGCTTCGGCTGGCGCATCAGTGTCAAAGGCATGGGCAGCTAAAGCTGTTGCTGCTGGTGCTGTAGTCATTGACAACTCCAGCGCCTTTCGGATGAACCCGACTGTGCCCTTGGTAGTGCCAGAGGTAAACCCCCAGGCAGCCGCAGCGCACCAAGGCATCATTGCAAATCCCAACTGCACAACGATTTTGATGGCAGTTGCCGTCTACCCACTGCATCAAGTGCAGCCCATTCGGCGTATTGTCGCGGCAACCTATCAGTCTGCTAGTGGCGCTGGGGCACGGGCAATGGAGGAAGTTAAAACGCAGACGCAGGCAATTTTGCAGGGACAGGAACCCGTCGCAGAGCTTTTCCCCTACCCACTGGCGTTTAATCTGTTTCCGCACAACTCCCCATTAAATGTGGAGGGCTATTGCGAAGAAGAAATGAAAATGATCAACGAGACGCGTAAAATCTTTGGCGCTCCCAATCTGCGGGTAACAGCGACGTGTGTGCGGGTTCCCGTATTGCGGGCGCACTCCGAAGCAATTAACCTGGAATTTGACCAACCGTTTGATGTGGCACAAGCACAGGCTATTCTAAGTCAAGCTCCAGGCGTTAAGCTGGTAGAAGATTGGGAAGCAAACTACTTCCCAATGCCGATCGATGCCAGTGGTAAAGATGAAGTGCTCGTCGGGCGCATCCGCCAGGATCTATCCCATGCTGCTGGATTGGAACTCTGGCTCTGCGGCGACCAGATTCGTAAGGGTGCGGCACTGAATGCAGTGCAGATTGCCGAGCTGTTGGTGCAGCAGAATTTAGTCCGACCAGCGATCGCTCTTGCAAATTAGAGCGATGAGCGGTTAGCTAGTAGTCAGCATCTACTAGTCAGGCTGCTTAACCAGTCAGTGCATCCGTCCGACTGGCAAATAATTAACTAACAACCGAAACAATGTGGTGAATTTTGGACGTGTTTTAACTGCAATGATCACGCCGTTCAAAGAGGACGGCAGCGTCGATTTTGCGATCGCCGCCAAGTTAGCGTCCTACCTGGCAGAGCACGGCACCGACACGCTAGTCGTCTGTGGAACGACCGGCGAATCACCCACTCTGACCTGGGATGAAGAACACGAACTCTTCCAAGTGGTACGGCAAGCGGTGGCAGGCAACGCGAAGGTAATTGCGGGTACAGGGTCAAACTCAACGCGAGAAGCGATCGCAGCCACCCAAAAAGCAGCTAAACTAGGGCTAGATGGTTCGTTGCAGGTTGTGCCATACTACAACAAGCCTCCCCAAGAGGGTTTGTATCAGCACTT
>DATNQS010000506.1:0-21451 GCA_036703925.1 Candidatus Sericytochromatia bacterium | reverse complement strand
ATAAGCTGTTTGTAATGAGAAATGCTACCCAAAGAAGTTAAACGTCAACTGAGAAGACTCAAAAGCCATACTCTTGAAGAGCAACAGGATGCTTTTTGGATCCTGATGTCTTCTGGTGACCAACAGGCAATTTCAAAAACTGGTAGTGCTTTTATGTAAAGGATAGGGAAATAAGAGTACCCCGTTGCTCTCGTTCCATCTTGTCTCGAAGCTTCTGATTGTAGTGATGGATGAAGTTCCAAATCGCACCGATGTGGTTCTCCAATTTCTTGGAAAACGACAAGCTACGCCGCACTAAGCGCGAGATCCGTTGACGCAACGTGTTATTCAATCGCTCAATATGACTGGTCAACCCTGAATCCTTATCCACGGCAAAGTGCCGTTTGCTGGGTAACACACAAGCATAAGCCTCCCAATGGTCAGTGTAGATGCGGGCATATTGCCGATAGCGACGGGGCAGGGAATGCCACAGAGCACGGGCCGATGCCTCAGAACGATCACCGATGTGACAGCCAATAATTTCACGAGTTTCCCGATCCAGCGCCAACCAAACCCATTGTTTGTTGCCTTTATCATCCACAAACGACCATAACTCATCCATCTCGACCGTCAACCGGGAAGTTGTTTTGGCCGCCACCTGAGCCTGTTTAGGGGTCTGCTCATAGCGCTCATTGACATACTGCTGCAACCAGCTTTCCGACAGCTTGAGGACACGGGCAATCCCCGCTAATGGAATCCGTTCTAAGAGTAAACTGTCAATCATCGCACAGGTGTCCTTATCCTTTGGTTGCCACTGCGGATTCTCGACGAACTGACGACCGCAGTCTCGGCACTTATAATTCTGTTTGCCGCGCCGGGTTGTGCCGTTCTTCATGATGTCATCCGATCCGCAAGTTGGACAAATTAGGTAGGGTTTCATGGTGAATCTAGGTGACCTTGAAACAAAATTCTCTCTATTTTCCTTCATCCTTTATGAAAAGGCACTACCAAATTCCGCTAAGAACAGAATGTCTTGGATTACCTGACGAACAGATGCATTTTGCTTAACCTGAATGACACCAGGCATCGTTAACCCTGTGGCTAACCGCTCGTAGGCATACTTCGTAATCGTATTAACGTCATGAGTAAGGAGAATGCGTCCCTCTTGTGCTGCCCACTCCAAAATATTTGTATCGTCAGCACCAAGCAAACCAACATCTTGCACTCGAATAAGATTAAGTTCTGATTGCTGGAGCAGTCCGCGTACAATACTGCCCTTAAAGTTTTCGTCAATCAGAAATTTGGCTGGCACCGCAAAAAGCTCCTTGCTGGCTGACGAACATAGACTAAGCTTTAGAGAGCACCATTTAGGACTATGAACTTAACGATTACGATCGAACCAACGCCGCTAGTAGTCAATACTGATGATGTCGTTCTTGTACAAGGTACGCGAGTGCCATTAGATACCGTTGTACTCGAATTTAAGCAAGGCGCAACGGCTGAAGAAATTGTTGAACAATACTCTTCACTCGATTTGGCAGATGTGTATGCAGTCATTAGCTATTACTTGCGCCATCAAAGTGACGTTGAAACTTATTTACAGCAGCGTCAGCAATATGCTGAAGAAGTTCGCGCTGAAAATGAGCGTCGATTTCCTACTAAAGGATTGCGCGATCGTCTTCTCGCCCAACGTCAGTTGCGAAACAATTAACGCATCTATACATCCTGTATTATCTTTCCCATAATCCCTATTGTTGCCTTGGCTTTTAAGACCGCTGCTTATGGGCACGATTTTGACTAGCCTTTGAGCAGCTGTGAGGCGCATTATCTACTGTACAAGTGCCACTTTCAAGGCACCTTGACTACTCCTTGTTGCAACACCTGAATCGACCCAATTGCAAGCTGAATGGGAATCCAACTGAGTAAACAAATGAGCGTTGCTCGACGAGTGCTAAGGTTCAAGCCCTCGCGCGTTGCCACAATAACCGCTAGCAGACTCCAGACTGCCAAAATCAATTCAATCGGTCGTCCCAATAAAGGGATAAGCGTCAAAATGTTAAGCACTTGTGGGGCATAGGCAAAGCCAACCGGACTCAACAAATCACCATAGGTTGGATCGATCGGTTTTAGCCACTGCCCAACTTTAAAGATGATGAATGTCCACAAGTAGTACCCTGCAATGACGCTCAGTCCATCCACTAGAAGTGCTAGCAGCAAGAACAATCCACTCGCTCGATTGATGAGCAAAATAACAGCGCTTCCCAGCACATGGGATATAGCCGCTAGCAGCACAATTGTGAGGGCAAGACGGTGCGTTTTGGGCGTGTTTTGGGCGTGATCATACAAGTTGGACTTGAGGGCGATCGCGTGCCAAAGAGTCTGCCAAAAGTTTTGTTGGGACGGTTGGTGGCTCACGCTATCTTAGGGCTAACAACAGAGGCTCACTGTCAGGTAGTTTTGTTTCATACGCTACATTACACTTAAGTTAGCCGACGGACAAGCAAGGTTAGAAGCAACAGGATGGCTAATCTCCTCAAACAACTACTGCTACGGTTAGCAGGTGGCACCTCTAAGCTGCTAACCGTAGCAGCCGTTGTGCTGTTGGTTTGGGGAACCTTTGCTCCCGTAGGCACTTTAGTCTGGTGGCTAAACCAGAGCGCAGAGAGTTTAGGCAAGCAAAGACAGCCCAAGCAACTGCCGACAAATGAGGGTACTGCTCCCACAGCTCGTTCTTCTAACATTAATTGCTACATCATTTACTTACCCGGGGTCGGCGATTTTTCCACCAACCAAATAACGCCTGGTGAAGAGTGGTTTTTGGATCAACTGGTGCGGTTACACCCCAATTGTGTTGCCGTACGCGATGTCTTTCCTTACTCTGCTGAAAACAAGGATTTGGGTGGGTCACGGTTCTTGTCTCCTCTATGGCATGCGATCGGGCGTGAGGATGGTTGGTTAAAGAATGCCGACGTATTGATCAAAATTCGCAATCTGTGGCGGTTAGCAATTTCGGCAGACGATCGTTACGGACCAGTTTATAACCAGGGTATTGCCGATGCCATACTGGAGCGAATGAATACGGTACACCCCATCGCGCGCAACCCCCAGCAACCACTTAATTTAGTGCTGATTGGCACCAGCGGTGGCGTACAAGTAGCACTGGGTGCCGTACCGTATCTCGATCGCTGGCTGGAGGCTCGAGTCACTGTTGTCTCACTGGGAGGAGCATTCAACGGCGAAGAAGGCTTTGGTATTGCAGACCATGTTTACCATCTTCATGGAGAGCGAGACTGGATTGAGAATATCGGTCCCGTTGTTTTTCCGTCACGCTGGCGTTGGGCTGTTGCGTCTCCTTTGAATCAAGCACGGCAGCAAGGGCAGTATACCGCTCTTAGCAGCGGTAATCATGCTCATGACGGTGAGGAGGGCTATTTGGGGTTAGCGATCGCCCAACCTCAAACGACCTTTGTTGCACTAACGCTCCAGAAAGTTCATCAACTGCCGCTCTGGGAGACAACCCGTCGAGATCTGAGCCATGCCACTGGGGAGTGAGTCGGCGTGCTTGGAGCGTTTGGTTGCATCGATCTAGTGTTTGGGTGATCGCCAGGTGGAAGTGTTGCTGCTGTAGAATACGCCTCGGAAGGTGACGCGGTAGCCATTGGTGAGCGTTACTGTTTGTCCACTGCTGACCGTTGATGTACCCGTAGTAGAGCCAGTCGTCGTGGTCGTGTCTGTAGTCGTAGTTGTTGTAGCTGAAACTGTACTGATCTGTTGCACGCTGGAGATTTGCGTCAAAGATTGATAGCGCTGCACACTTTCGCGCAGCACCACTTGTTGCCCGCCGTAGCTGGCATAGGCAACCGTTCTCAGTTCTAACCGGGACAGATCGACGTTGCCGAGCCCAAGCTGTTGGATGGGAATGACAACCGGGGTTAAACTAACCTGGCTAGAAGCAACCAATTGCGTTGCCTTTGTGCGGTAGACCGACACCCAGCGGTTGTTGCGACGGGCATAGACTTCGTAAAAAGCTGAGGCGGCGTTTACAGCAGGTCGATCGAGCACATCCAGTTGGAGCACCAGTGAGTTTTGATCGACCAACCGTGCGACTCGAAGCAGACTGTTCCAGCTATTTACACGAGTTGTGGCGCTCCGTGCGGCACCATTATAAACGACTACAACTCGACTGCTTTCCTTATAAACGGTGACAACCGTTTCAATCGCCGTTAGGGAAGCACCCGATCGTCCACCTAGAAAGGTCCAGGTCCAAGAGTCGCCATTATCTACAAAGGGTGATAGTTTGGCTGGTTCGTGCATGGATGCTGCTGCCCGGTACACGCGCACGCCTCCATTGGCTGCTTCTGCGGCTTGTCGAGCAATATTTTTAGCCCGGTTCAGGTCAATGCGACCTTTTCGATCGTCATCGCGGTCACGTCCGCGTTCCCGATCTTCATCGCGGTCAAGGCCCCGAGCGCCGCGTCCTTTTTTATCATCCTTATCATCTTTATCGTCTTTGTCCGCCATCAACCACTGCTGTGCCTTACCACCCTGACTAACAGAGGAAGAACCTGGTAAGGCCAAGGCATTGGCAGCAACAGGCAGCGCCGTCAGGAGTGCCAAACTCGTTGCTGTCAAAATACGTTTACCTAAAAGTGCAGGTGAACGCGACATTAACACGACATTAAATAGTTGTCCTTTACGATGAATTTTTTGTGGTTTAAGGAAACCAGCTAAGTTCTTACACTGGTTCTGTACTTATAGAGTTCCCTTCTAACCACAAGCTTGACCGCTGCTTCATGAGTTCTTTGCCTTATCCCCACAGAGGTCTAATTCAGTATGCGATGTATAATATCTAACGTTAAAGAATACCTTCAGCTTTTTGTGTTTGAATTGATTGGGTTCTTTACCAGCAACCTTTAGCGTTCGACGATCGCTCGCCAGATTGATGGTATGCCGACTCTACGGGCGATCGCTCTCACAAATGATTCACACTATATTGCTTGAAAATTCATCTAGAGCAATGACAAAGGGATCGAGTTGCTCTCAATGAGGCATATGACTACAATCAGGACTGACTTTGAGATCACCTTCGCGTAATTGTTTTACCGCTGCTTCAGCCTGAGTTTTAGGAAAGACCAAATCATCTTCTCCTCAGATCAGTAACGGCGACATTTGTAATTGTAGAAAGGCACCAGCCATCACAGCTCGTTGTCCAATTGGGTAGAGTTGAGTGCGGAGGAATGACTATAACGCTAAACCGCTTGCCCCTTAGCACGTGTGAGGAATTGGTATTACCTGTCCTTATGGTGGATGTTGAGACTAGAGCAGATTGTTACCGTCAATAGTGTGTTTTGCAGGAAACTAAGGATGTTGAACTCCTGGCTCATTATCGGTGGCATCACTACTCTGGTTGCCTTTGGCAGTTTCTTCTTTAAACCGCGTGATATTCCCTGGGCAGCTAAGCTCGATCGCCCCAGGTGGTTATTCTTTGAACCTGCCATTCCGCTTATATGGACGGTTGCGTTCTTCTGTGGTGCTTGGTCAGCGGGGTTAGTTTGGCAGCATGAACCAGGCAGCCTCAAAACCTGGATCTTTATGGGACTTTACCTGTTGGTAGAAGTGGTGACAGTTGCCTATATTCCTGCCACTTTACGATCGCGGAGCTTAGCGATCGGGACATTTTTGGGTGGATTGGGAGTTGTCTTGGGCGCTGTGCTAGCGGTGCTGGTAGGGCAACAATCCCTTGAGGCTGCCCTGCTATTACTGCCCTATCTGCTCTGGAGTCCGGTGGGAACCTATACGACTCGCCGTATGATTGACCTGAACCCAGAAGCAACGTGATTAACCCAGCTGAATGGTAACTACTTATAGTGAGCCATTCTTGACCTTCCATCATGTGAATGCCTTTGAGCAAGATGGTGAGGTCGTCGTAGTCTGATTGCATATCCTAACGCAATGGAAAATGGAACGGTTCAGATTTGGCATTCGCCTGGCTGTTACTTTGGTGAACCTGTCTTTGTTGCCCCACCGATGTTACAGCCGAGGATAAAGGAGTCATTTTATCAGTCGTGCTATATGTGCTCCACCAATCACATAAGCTCATTGGGTGAAAACGAGTGTAAGCGAGGCCTGGGAATGCTAAGACTTTGGAAAGTTTAGAACTACGGGCGATCAGGTGTAATAGCCTTCCTGTAGCGCTTTAAGTCACGCAGAGACCAGAAAGATAACCCAGGGGGAGGGATTGCTCTTATATCAAGCAGGTGTTAAACCAGGACAAGGCGAGATGGCAGGCAAAAACCGCACGGAAGCGTTAGCAGTTGACCTGGCGTGGCCAGCTTTCACTCGCCTTAACTTACTTTCACTCTCCTCAACGTGAGGGACCGGAGTACGCACTGGTGGTCTATTGCTAGGTTGTTGGTATTGGCGGAGCCACGACAACAGTCACACCTTGCTTCTAAATTTGAGGGTCTTTCAAGAACCTCAAGCGCCAAAAACTCGTTAGCACTCAAAGAGTTAGTTATGTTAGAGAAGCTGTTTAGGGGCTTAGCGTCAGTGTCTTATGTCTGACAAGCTTTTATGGCATCCCTTGCGATTGCTGTTCGCTTTAGCAGTGACCACCAGTACCACACTCTTGATGCCGAGCAGCGCCCACGCTGAAACGCCCCTGTCTCGTGCCATGATCGGGTCATTGCGGAACTCAGTACGGCTCCTTCTGCGTGACCAGGCACCCCGTCCAGCGAGACGATGGGATATTTTAACCCCCGGCGATGCGCTATCAACGGCTCAGTCAGCTTTGGTAGAACTGCGGTTTAACGATGGTTCCCTGGCTCGTATTGGCGAACGAGCGCTGTTTCGGTTTGTGCCCCAGCGCCGGACTCTGCGCCTCGACAATGGCACGGTGTTGTTATTGATTTCACCAGGGCAGGGACGCACCAACATCAAGACACCTAATGCTTCCGCTGGCATTCGAGGCTCTGCCCTGTTCGTGCAGTACACTCCCGCAACAGATACTACTGTTATTGGAGCCTTAACCAATAGCGGCATTGAGGTTGGTAACCGTAATCGCTCACAGAATCAAGCTCTGCAAGCAGGACAACTGGCTGTCGTTGTGAGAGAGCGCATTACCCGCATTGCTCAGTTTGACTTAAGAACCTTTTATGAAACGAATGAGCTGGTGCAGGGCTTAAAACTGTCTCAGGAAGCTCCAAGCGATCGCTCAGATCCAGCCCTTGCAGCGGTACGGGCAGAAACGCTCGACGCTTTGCAACGCCAAGTCAGACCATCTGCGGTCAGCGTCGGTAAACTTGACTCTATCTGGCAAGGTGTCTTGATTTCACCAGAGAGACCATTGCCCTGATTGTTCAGGCGATCTTAGAGACTCAAACGGTAGTGCTCAGTGGTAAAAAGGTTTGAAGGAACGACTCCATGAGTAACGTACTTACACGCTCCTGCTGCTTTATCTTGCTGTTGCTTGGAAGCTGGACGCTGGTAGTCCAAAGGGGGCAGGCTGAAACCCCAAAAAAAACTAACCCACTGCTGCTGTTGCAGCCTGGTGCTACACCGTTGCCTCTGGTTTTGACTCAACGTGCCCTCACTGTCGTTGGGCAAGGACAGGTAAGGGTGCCTGCCGATCGCGCCACACTAGAATTTCAACTGGGGAGCCGCAACAGCCTCTCGGACCCAGAGGTGCCAGGCGTATCGTTACCAGCCGCTTCTACAGTAACGCCAGAAACCCTGCAACCGTTGGTCACAGCCTTAAGAGAGGCTGGCGTTAAAGCTGAGCAGATTGAGCTTCAGACTAGTCCCTTGGAAAGTCCGCGCTTGCTAGTCACACTGCTAAAACCGACGCGTGAGCAGGTTCAAAAGGTGGTGATGACGGTTAACCAGACAGTGACTCGGAGTCAGCAATTATTCCTGCAAAGTATTGGTGCCGCTTACTCAGTGAAGAACTGCCAGTTGCTAGAACAGGTAGCCCAACGGCTAGCGTTAGCCGATGCGCGCCGACAAATGACACCATTGGCACAAGCGTTGCGGATGCAGGTGGGTGAAATTCTCTTGGTGACTGTTCTACCATTGCAGGGGGCTGCTAGTTCCGTAGGGTGTGGCTCAAAGGTTGGAGTTTCATCCTCCTTACTCGCTACAACCGATGAAACTACTCTCCCGCCTTACAATGCGGGGGCGGTACCAGAAGTGAAGGTGAGAAGCCAGATTAGTGTGACCTACGGCATGCAGTGAAGCCGGGTCACATGCGTAAGTGTTAATGTTGCAGGCGCTTCAGCCACGATTGCATTACGGCTTGCGTAGCAGAAGAGCAACGGTAGAGCGAAAAAAGTGTTCAAAAGAACCTTCTATGCTGCCAGCGTTCTATAGACGCTTCAGTTTTTGGGGCTGTCGCGTCGATCGCCACAACGACAACACCGCCATGAGTGCGACTCCCATGAGCGCGAGTCCTGTGTAGTTGATGACAGCCCAGCCTCCATCGTTCATCAGCCGACCGGAGAGAAACGTGGCGAAGGCGACAAAACTAAGCATAAGAAAGTCATGGGTTGCCTGTGTTTTAGCCCGTTCTGTCGGCGTATAGGCTTGAGTTAGCAATGTGGTCGAGCCAATAAACATAAAATTCCAACCAACCCCCAACAGCAACAGCGCTCCAAAAAAGTGTGATGCCTGTGTGCCCGTCAAATTAATCGCCATACACAGCCCATTCAGGACAATGCCTGCCAGCACAATGGTCAGCACACCAAAGCGCGCAATCAAAAAGCCTGTGACCAGGGATGGCGTAAACATACCCAGCACGTGCCATTGGATTACTGAAGCTGCTACGTGAAAGGGATGGTGTTCCGCAACCATTGCTAAGGGTGTCGCTGTCATCAGTAGCGCCATCACACCATAGCCAATCATGCTGCCCAGCACTGCCACAATGAACACAGGCTGTTTCACGATCGTGCTCAACTCGCGTCCAGGCTCCTGGTGCGTTGGCTGTACCAGTGGTGGCAGAGCGACGAAGCGAAGGAGCAGCAACGTGAGGCTTTGGAGCAACGCGATCGCCACCAACCCTCCAGCAAAGGTGACGGGCAACCAATCTTTCGTCCAGGTTGCTAACACTGGTCCGATGAGGGCAGCAATAATGCCTCCTGAAATGACAAGAGAAATAGCACGTGAGCGGTCTGCTTCTGGTGCCACATCCGCCGCCGCAAAACGGTAATAACTCACAAAACCACCGAAAATTCCATACAGCAGTGTGCTCAGACTAAAGAGAACAAAGCTGCCTGCAAAGACTGCATAAACGCCTAACACTGCGCCACTCAAACCGACTAAGACCCCGGTCATGAAGCCGTACTGACGGCCCCACCGCTTGAGGATGAAGGCGGCTGGAATGGTCGTCAGCATCGTTGCTAATTGCAGAATCGCTAGCGGTAAAGTAGCCAGAGCTTTGTCTGGCGCTAAGGTTGAGCCAATTAAGGCGGCCGTGGTAAAGAGAACAATACTGCCTGTCATGGCAAGTGCCTGACAGAGGGCAAGCAGGAAAACAGTTTTTTTAGCGGTCACAGGTGGTGCAATCTAACGAGACGTCAATAATCTATAAAGCTGTCACCTTTTAGAAGCATGATATTGCACGTTCCACACAGGACATAAGACCTGATTGAATCTGTGTTCCGCTAGAGCAAGAAACCTGAGAACCGTATTTGACGAACCAAATCACAAAGCTTCCATCATTTTTGCAGGCTGATAAAGTGTTGTAGGCACGATCGCCCCTTAAAATTGTCCTAAATAATCGCGTTTGCCCAGTTCAACACCACCAACGCATCAGTGGAAGCCCCTGAACTAACTGAGAATGCGCCATGCCCTACAAATGGGTCGATAGGAGATGAAAAGTGGTGGAAACTAAAGACTGGCAGAGGTTATGACAAATGGAACAAACACGCCTGGTCAAAATTAGTAAATATCTGAGCAAGCATCTGCGGCATACGCCAGAGCGTCTCGGACTCACTCTTGCTCCTGGTGGCTGGGTTAACGTTGATGATTTGCTGTCTGCTTGTGCAGCGCATCAGTTCTCCTTCGCTCGGGCGGAGTTAGAGGAAGTTGTTGCCGCTAGCGATAAGCGGCGGTTCTCCTTTGATGCCACAAAAACGCGCATTCGAGCCAATCAGGGACATAGCGTTGATGTGGATTTGCAGCTAGAACCACAAACACCTCCAGATGTGTTGTATCACGGTACAGGTGAACCATCGGTGCCAGCCATTCTGCGATCGGGTCTGCTTAAAATGTCACGACACCACGTACATTTGTCCAGAGAGATGGAAACGGCTCGTAAGGTTGGTATGCGGCATGGTCGTCCTGTAATTTTGGCGATCGACACCACTGCGATGCAACAAGCAGGTTTTACTTTCTACTGCTCAGACAATGGTGTTTGGCTTGTCGATGAGGTTCCGCCACAGTATTTAAAAGTGCTGGACATTAAGTAGATAGTATCGCCTAATGAGTAAGGTCTGACAAGCTGATTGCTTCGTAAGCATGGTTCAGCGATCGATTTACTGATTCATTTCGCAGGAGTCACCATGACCATTTACTTTTACGTCGAACGCGAAGAGCCTTACGGCTGTTTCTCCAATTTCTCAGCGCATGGCTTTGTGTTGGACGGATTGTACTGGGCAACAAGTGAGCATTATTTTCAGGCGCAGAAGTTTGTGGGTACACCGCATCTGGAGGAAGTACAGCAGACAAATTCGCCCAAAGATGCTGCCAATATGGGCAGAGATCGCTCTCTACCTCTTCGTTCAGATTGGAATCAGGTGAAGGATGACGTGATGCGAAAAGCGGTGATGCAAAAGTTTAGAACCCACGCAAACATCCGAGAAATTTTGCTGGCAACTGGGGATGAGGTGTTGGTAGAAGACTCTCCCATTGACTACTACTGGGGTTGTGGCAAAGACCGCAGCGGTCAGAACAAATTAGGACGGATTTTGATGGAAGTGCGTGAGTTTTTACGGAATGAAGGCCTATAGATCCAACTGAGAGGAGGTGCCAACGATAACTGCTGGAGGCGGATATACGGCAACGGTCTTAAACCGTTAAACCTGTGCCTGTGCAGTAAGACCAGCCATCATTGTCATTAACTCATCGATGTCTAACGGTTTGGCTAAGTGCCGGCAAAATCCCGCCGTGAGGGCGTGTATTTGATCATGCTCAGTCGTACAGACAGTTAAGGCGATCGCTGGTAGCCGCATCTGGTACATCGCTTCCAAAACTTTCACCTGGCTTATGAGCGCATAGCCATCTTCACCCGGCAGCAAAAGCTCGCTAATCAAGAGGTCGGGGAGCCTTTGGTGCAGACTGGCGATCGCTTCACGGACGCAAGTGACCTGGCAGCTTTCTAGCAGCAGCTTCGCTTTGCTAACGATGGCACATCATTTAAGTGGATGACAGCAGGATGGTGCGGATCTGGTGCAGCAACTGATCAAGATCAATGGGTTTGCGAATCAAACCAGTCGCTCCCACAGCAAATCCATCGGCAGGCGTCGGTTCGCTGTAGCCCGTTACCAGGAGCACAGGAATAAATGGCAGCGCGGGATTGTGCCGCAGCCGACGGGTCACTTCAAAGCCGTCCATACCGGGCATCATCACATCTAGCAAGACCAGATCGGGCAAACAAATGGCAATTTTATCTAAAGCGGCAGGACCACTCGCGGCTACTTCTACCTGGTAGCCTTCGCTCTCTAGTACCGTTTGCAGAAGAAAACAGTTATCGGGAAGATCATCAACGACCAAAATGCGCTCAGCTTGAGGATGTGCTTCAGGGGAACGACTGAACATAAAAGACAACCGGCAGGGTTAAGTCTGCTAAAGGAGTCCTTTCATTGTCTCTCTTGCTACACGTGGCAGTCTCTGACTATAGAGAGATTTCGCCTCGACGCTACTTGTGCTCAAACAGCCGGACGCGGGATGCACTATGGGCAATTATTGACTTCGATCGCCTTGCAGCGCAGATTGAGGTTCCTTGCCTAACCCTCGAAAAGATATATTCCCTACTGAGATAATTAAGTCTGAGCGTGGGTTTTAGCAAGCTGATGACTAGGTAAACGCTTTGCTAGCTGGACTGGACAGTGGGCTATAAGTGCGCCGGAAATTCGGAACCCGAATGCTGCCGTAGACAGCCACAAAGATCCACTGGTGCTGCTGAAACAATACAATGAAGCGACAGCGTCACCGACCAGTCACGGCTAGCGTTACTGATCGATGAGCTTTGGGCTGCGCGCTTAGATACAGCATGGGGAACCAGGCGACGAGCCTTGACAAGCTTGCCTCATGAAGGTTCTGATGATTGTTCTGTTGCCTTTTCGTTGCTGCTTTCGATCGCCCTCACAACAGGACGCAACACGTTTTGGCTCATGACAAGCTCAAGCAGGTGACGCACCTTTTTAAACCACTCGATCGCACAGCGCCCAGGGAGCCTCAAAACGTCGCCCGCACCTCTAATTAGAACAGTTAACGTAAGGCACAACGGAGAGAACCGATGGAACCACTGAATGGCATGGACATGGTGTTGGGAGGCTTGGCGATCGCCATTTTTGTGGGTGGACTGGTGATGCTGGTGTCGGGGGCGTGGTCGGCACGGGATAAGTAAGCAATGGCTCTCAAAACTTTTTTAGTCAACCGATTAAATGACAGCCATTGGGTAGGACAACAACCCTAAACTCTAGCTCGTTCCTGTTTCAGCCCCTCACGACGAGACCAAAGTCATTGTGGCAGGAATGGGTTGTGTACCCGTCTGGTAGTCCTCTAGCGAAAAGGCATCAACCTGAATGGCATCATTGCGGGCTGTCTCTGCTTCACGTACCAACTGTGCCTCCGCTTGCGTAATCACACCAGCACTCAAGGCAGCATCAAGCAATGTCTCTGGTTTCGCTTGAGGCAACTGTCCTATGCGACTGGCTGCTTTGATGGTTTTGAGGATTGCTTCGGCTTGCAGCGATAGGCGCAAGGCTTGCTCTAACCGTCCTAATGGCTCATCGGGATGTGATGGAATGTAGATGTTTGCCGTCAGACGATCGCGCGTTTCTCCCGGAGCCTGCAACAGGTGGGCAATTTCATGTCCAAGGTCATCGGAGGGTGGAAGACCAATCGGATTGAGCCGCCACCATGCCATCACCAGTCCCCGGAAGATACCACCTAGTATGGGAATGGACAGATTGGCAAAAATCCCTTCAAAGGCTTGTTGCATCTGAGCAAAGGCATACTGCATAGACCAATGCACCAGGGGCAAGTCTGCTGGGTTGCGACCCTCTGCCTCAAAACGGCGTAACGTCGCCATGCCTAAATACAGCCAGGACAAGCTATCGGCAAAACGTCCAGCCAGCTTTTCGCGCCGCTTTAAAGTGCCACCAAAGGCAAGCAGAACGAGATCGGTGAGAAAGGCAAACGTTGCCGATGCCCACGCCAGCTTACGGTAGTATGGTGCCGTTGCGCCTCCGATAGGAGAACGAATCAACGCTCCATGCGAGAGGCTGAGCAGCAGGGTGCGAAACCCATTGCGTACCATAAAACCAATGTGGCTCCAGAAGGCTTGATCAAAGGCGATCGTGTCCCCACTGTTTAACGCTTGTACTTCTTGATAGACATAGGGATGACATCGAATGGAGCCTTGCCCAAAAATCATTAACGTGCGAGTGAGAATGTTAGAGCCTTCCACCGTGATGGGAATGGGCATCGCGGTGTAAATGTTTGCCAGCAAATTGCGGGGTCCTCGGCAAATACCCGACCCACCCAAAATATCCATGCCATCATTCGTGATTTTGCGGGCGAGTTCAGTGAACTGGTATTTGGCGATCGCCGATACCACTGATGGCTTTTCCCCCTGATCCACCGCTCCAACGGTATAAAGACGAGCCGCTTCCATCAGATAGGTCAGTCCACCAATTCGTGCGAGGGGTTCTTCAATGCCTTCAAAGCGACCGATCGAAAGTCCAAATTGTCGTCGTACGGTGGCATGAGCGCCAGTAACCCGCGTCACCAATTTAGCCACACCGGTACAGGTCGCAGGAAAGCTAATGCCCCGACCAGCCGCAAGCGCCTGCATTAGCATCTTCCAGCCCTGACCCGCTTGCTCAATACCCCCAATAATTTGGTCGATCGCAATGATCACATCATGCCCCTCGATCGGTGAATTGTAGAAGGGAATGCCCATCGGGTCGTGCCGCTTACCCAAAATGACACCGGGTGTTTCTGCTGGAACCAGCGCACAGGTGATGCCAATGTGTTCATCGCCACCCAGGAGATGGTCTGGATCGTGCAGTTTAAAGGCAAGTCCAATCAGAGTCGCGATCGCGCCGAGCGTAATGTAGCGTTTCCTGAAATTTAAGCGCAGGTACAGCTTGCTATCTTCGCCGCGAAACACCACTCCGTTCGATGTAATACTGGCTGCATCGGAGCCAGCGTTGGGTTCTGTAAGGGCGAAGCATGGAATTTCAGCGCCGCTAGCTAAGCGCGGCAAGTAGTAATTTTTCTGTTGCGGAGTGCCGTAGCTGAGCAAGAGCTTGGCAGGACCCAGCGAATTTGTCACGCCAACGGTGGCAGTATGGGTAAACGATCGTGACGCTAGTTTTACCATCACGGCGCTGTATGCCAGGTTAGAAAAGCCTAATCCGCCATACTCTTTTGGAATCATCATGCCAAAAAAGCGTTCTTGTTTCAGGTACGCCCAGACCTCGGATGGAAGGTCTTTACGACGCTGAATGTCCCAATCTGTCGCCATGCGGCAAACTTGCTCAACGGGACCATCCAGAAATGTCTGTATTTCGGGTGTCACTTGAGGATAGGGTTCCTGGAGCAAGCGCTGCAAGTTTGGTGCACCTGAGAAAAATTCACCCTCAATCCAAACGGTGCCAGCGTCGATCGCGGCTTTTTCTGTAGCAGAAATGTTTGGTAGAAGATGAAGTGTTTGAATGCCTTTCATGATGGGTGCCGTCATCAGGCGGCGACGAAGCACAGGCACATTTAAACTCAATGCCAAGACAGTAAAGACACCCCATCCCCAAAGGGGACTATGAAACGCCGTCAGGGTTGCTGCACCATATAACGTCCACACCCAAAGCGGAACACCCACATAACCCAACAGGAACAGCAAGAGAAACAGAACTGGAATTGCGATCGCCAATGGTAGAGACATGATCGTTCACCAAACCAATAACGGATTTGTGGTCAAAGCACTTTTGCGTAGGGGCAAGCTTTAACCAGATGTTGAACATTTAGAATTTAAGCGATGTGATGGTCATTGAACCCACCCCTACTTCAAACCATCAAATTCTCGAACACACCAGCAGCACCCATGCCACCGCCCACACACATTGTGACCAGTCCATAGCGAATGCTCCGTCGCTTCATCTCATGCAGTAACGTTGCAGTGAGCTTTGCACCTGTCATACCCAGTGGGTGCCCCAGGGCGATCGCGCCCCCATTGACATTGATGATGTCTTCGTTCAGACCCAGCTTCCGAATGACTGCAAGGCTTTGTGCCGCAAAGGCTTCGTTCAGTTCAATCAACCCAATGTCATCGAGCGTTAAGCCGACCTGCCGCAACACTTTTGGTATGGCTGCTACGGGACCAATGCCCATAATTTCGGGTGGTACGCCAGCGACAGCAAACCCCAATAGTCGTCCCATCGGCTGTACACCCAGTTCATCTACCATCCGCCGATTCATCATGACGGTTGCGGCGGCTCCATCCGACATTTGAGAGGCATTGCCAGCGGTCACGGAGCCTCGGCTGTGGAAGACGGCAGGCAGTTTTGCAAGGGCTTCTAGGCTTGTATCAGAACGAGGACCCTCATCAACCCGCAGCATCGTTTCAACGGTTTGTGGTTTGCCACCGCTATAAAGCGTTTCCTTCACCGAAATTGGAATCACTTCCTCATCAAAGCGTCCGGCTTGAATTGCCGCTAGAGCACGCTGGTGCGATCGCAGTGCAAAAGCATCTTGATCGGCGCGAGAAATGTGATATTGCTGCGATACATTCTCTGCGGTGATGCCCATTGTGCAATAGACTTCGGGCGTTTCTGCCATTAGCTCTGGGTTGGGAGCCAGGGCATGACCACCCATCGGAATTAAACTCATTGATTCTGCTCCTCCTGCCACCATCACTTCCGCCTGTCCTGTTTCAATCGCCTGTGCTGCCAGGGCGATCGCTTGAAGCCCAGACGCACAGAAACGATTGACCGTTGCTCCAGCAACGCTGTCGGGTAGCCCAGCACGTTGGGCAATGACTCGTCCAAGATTGAAACCCTGTTCCGCTTCAGGGAAGGCACAACCCATCACGATGTCATCAATCAAATCAGATTCTAGTCCTTTGACACGATCGATGGCGCTTTTCACAGCGATCGCACCCATATCGTCGGGACGCATGGTGTGAAGTGCCCCCCGTGGGGCTTTACCAACCGCCGTCCGAACACTGCTAACAATATATGCGTCTTTCATAACGCTCTCCTAATGTTTGTTGAACAAAAAGGGAAGTAAGAGGAGATTTCCTAATTCCGCAATGGTTTTTTGGTCTTCAACATATGAGCAATCCGCTCCTGGGTTTTAGGTTGGCTGAGAAGGGGCAGAAAGTGTTCTCGCTCCAGTTGCAGCAGGTAGTCTTCATGAACCAACGCAGGAGCCGTTAATTCTCCACCCGTCATCACGTAAGCCAACTCAGTAGCGAGGTAGCGATCGTAAGCACTGGCAAAACCACCTTGCTCAAACACGTACGCCATGTGTTCTAATACCGCTCTAGCAGGGCGACCAAGCACCCTAATAGCGGTCTGTTCGGGTGGTGGAGCATATCCCACACGATCGAGGTGAAGCACTTCGGCTTTCGCTACAAAGAGACGGCGATCGCCATTCATCAAAATCCGGGTATCGCACGGCAGATAGCCCATTTCCTGTGCTTCATAGGCGCTAGAAGAAACCTTCGCTGTGGCGATCGTTTCAAACGCTGATTGCAAAAATGGTTGAATCTGACTAGGCGAAAGACTCGCAGCTCGTTCAGCCACACGCGCCACCGTTCGCATAATGCCACCGGCACCTGGAATCAGACCCACGCCTAATTCCACCAAACCAATGTAGGTTTCTGCGGCTGCAACCACGTGTGGACACGCCATCACCAATTCACAGCCTCCACCCAGCGATCGCCCTTGAATGGCTGCTACGATCGGTTTTGGTGCATAGCGGATACGTTGCAAAATGGATTGAAACTGGACAATGAGAGCCGCGATCGCATCGAAGTTACCAGACTGCGCCATCATGCCGATTTCCGCGAGATTAGCACCGCCAGAAAAATGAGCACTATCGTTTCCAATCACCAGTCCTTTAAAGGGATTAGTTTCCAGCAGATCCAGGACTTCGGCTAATCCTTCAACCACCTTTAAGCTAAGCGTATTCCCTTTAGAGCGAAACTCATACAAAACCACACCATCGCCCATATCCAAGAGCGCTGCTTCTGAGTTTTGCCAGAGTGTATGGGTCGAATTCGCTTTGAGGGCTGTCAAATCGATCTCATCCGCTGGCATTTCCATCGGTACATAGTGCTGCCCAGGCTCGTACACATGATGCTCTTGCCAATAAAAGCTTGTAGCACCATCGTTGAGCATGCTTTCTATTCGTGGGGGTACGCTTATGCCTGCCACCTTCATATCCGTCAGCACCGTTGCAACACCCAATGCATCCCATAGTTCAAAAGGTCCTAGTTCCCAGCCAAACCCCCAACGCATAGCGCGATCGATTTCCACCGGGCTATCGGCAATTTCAGGAAGGCGGCGCGCACTATAGCCTAACAAGTCCAGGGCCATTTGGCGGAAGAGAGTTCCGGCGCGACCAGTATCCTGGTACAGGGCACAGAGACGTTCCTTCAAGGGCAATTTGCTCAATGCATCGATCGCTCCCAAATGCATGGGTTTTGCCGGTTCGTACGCCAGCGTTTCAAGATTTAAGGAAAGCAATTCACCCGACTGTTTCTTGTAAAAGCCCTGCCCTGACTTAGCACCCATGGTTCCGGTTGCCACCAACTTTTCTAGCACAGGGGGAACACGGAATCGATCGCGGCTTTCATCATGGGGAATCGCTGGGTAAAGGTTTTTGATGACATACAACAAAGTATCGAGACCCACCAGGTCGGCAGTACGGAAGGTTGCAGATTTTGGGCGACCCACCAGTGTGCCAGTGAGCGCATCAATTTCCTCGATCGTATAGCCCATCTCAGTCCAGGCTTTTAGCCCCAGCATGATGGCATAGGTGCCAATTCGGTTACCAATAAAGTTGGGCGTATCCTTGGCAACCACCACACCCTTACCAAGGTGCAACTGTCCAAACCACCGCAGTCGCTCCAAGACCTGTGGGTCAGTATCCGTTGTGGGAATGAGTTCCAGCAGCTTAAGATAGCGTGGTGGATTGAAGAAATGCGTGCCCAAAAAGCGTTGTCGGAACGATTCTGACCGACCCTGAGCGATCGCATGAATTGGTAGACCACTCGTATTGGTGGACACGATTGTGTCCTCACGGACTACTGTTTCCAAGCGCTCCATCAACTGTTGCTTCACATCAAGCCTTTCTACCACTGCCTCAATGACCCAATCAACCGTCGCCAAGCGATCGAAGTGGTCATCGAAGTTACCTAGAATAAGGCGATGGGCAACCTTGTCCGTAAAGAAAATAGGTGGTGATAGTTTGAGCGCTTTCTTAAAAGACGCTTCTACCAGAGCATTTTTGTCACCCGTTTGAGCAGGAAGATCCAATAAATGGACGGTAAGACCCGCATTGGCAAGGTGAGCGGCAATTTGGGTTCCCATCACTCCGGCACCCAGGACAGCGGCGGTTCGGAACGGTTTAAACATGGTTCTAAAACCCCTTTTTGTTAGGTGGTTAATCGTGGATTCAACGATTGGGCAAAGGCAGGACAGTCCGATGTGGAAACAGATGTGATCGACACGGATGTGGTATCGCGCTCATTAACCCGCCGTTCCACATCGTCTTGATAGAGGGCAGAAATGTCGGCAGCGAACGTGGCGATCGCACGTGCCCGATCAATGTTTCCATTCGGTGTGAGCAGCCCATTTTCCACTGAGAATGTGGCGTTGATCAGCCGAAACCGTTTCACAGTTGCCCAATACGGCAAATGACAATTGGCAGCATCAACGACGGCTCGATACAGCGCCAGAATGGCTGGATGCTGCAACAGCGTTTCCAGCGACCCATCAATACCGTTCTCCAGGGCTTGCACATGCAATGCATCCAGATTCGGTACAAGCAGCACTGCACAGAATTTTTGCTCAGAGCCAACGACGATCGCTTGTGCTACCAATGAGGAGCGTTTCAGACGCGCTTCGATCGGCTGTGGCACGATATACTTGCCCGTTGAAAGCTTGAACAGTGCTTTCTTGAGACCTGTAAGCCTGAGCATTCCTTCAGCGGTGAAGGTGCCCAAGTCACCCGTATGGAACCAACCTTCAGCGTCGATGGCTGCCTGTGTCATGACAGGATTCTTGTAGTAGCCTTGCATGACATACGGACTACGCACTAAAATCTCACCATCGTCTGCGATCGCAACTTCCACTCCGACAATGGGAACACCCACTGTTCCAGCTCGATTCCACTGCCCACGATTGCAACAAACGACAGCGCTTGTTTGCGTTAAACCATAGCCTTGAAAGATCATCATGCCTGCGGCTGCAAAGGCATTGACAATCTCCGCGTTAAGGAAAGCCCCGCCACAGATGAGATACTTCAGGCGATCGCCAAACGTCGCCCGCCACTTAGAGAGCACAAACCGGTCAGCAACCTTTAACAAAAGCGCATATAGTCCGGTCGGTGCCTGTCCTAGTTCATAGCGTTGAGCCAGCTTAAGTGCCCCCTGGAGGAACAGCTGATTGCATCGAACTGGCAACGATTGCAGCAAAGTCAGAGCAAGATAAAGGTAGGCTTTGAGTGAAACAATGAGCGGCAAAAGCAACGATGTGGTTCTGTCGTTAATAATCCCCTCGCTGTAAGTCTGCTCCTTCACTGTAATTTGTGGCGATCGATAGCTTCTTTCTAAAATCTTGCCGTAAATTTTCTCTAAAAAGAGTGGCACAGTGACTAAAACAGTGGGTCGAACATCCTTGAGATGTTTAAACACACGGTTTGGATTTGAGAAATAGATGCAATGACCATAGTGAATGTGACCATAGAGCATGACCCTGGCAAGCACATGATTCAGGGGCAAAAATGAAAGCACAACTTCCTGTTCGCCACGCTTTAAGTTTGCGATGCCGGAAAAGGACGCGATCGCATTAGCAGAAAGGTTTTCGTGGCTGAGCATAACACCCTGCATCTGCCCCCTTTCATCTGGAATATAAATGATGGTGGCAAGGTCATGAGGCTTTAACGCTGCACGCAGTTGTTGCAGACAAGCGACCGAAACGGTAGCCTGCCCTTGTTGTTTGACGGTTTCAAGTACAAGCACTTGCATACACTGCGGCACCGTTGCCAAAGGTTGATCAGCATAAACCGAATGGGGCACCAACGGAATTTCTAGACAGGCAAACTCAGGAATGGCACTGCCGCTTGCTACCCCGGGATCATCAGTCGTGGTGCTGGTTAGAGACGTACAAGACAACTGCGCTGGTTGCCAACCGGATGGTGCTTCAGCCACAATCACCGTCTGTAAGTGAGGAGTCCTTCCAAGATAGGGCGCAATTTGCGTCAGCAAATCTACATTTGAGACAATGAGCGCTTTCGCTTCACTATGCTGTAGAACAAAAATAATATGTTCAAGTGTTTGGGTTAAATCAATCGGCACGTTAACTAAATTTGCTAAAAGACACGCCATATCAAGAAGGCAAAAATTGAGATCACTGTGCATTAAAAACGCCACGCGATCGCCCTTTTCTAGCCCCAAATCCAACAATCCTACTGCTAACGCTTCAGCAAGCGATCGAAAGGTTTGATTTGATAAAGGCTGCCAGCCTGTTTCCCTCCATTGATGAAATGCGTGTTCGTTCGGAGTGGCATTACACGCTTCATCCAATAAAGAGGGCAGTGTTCGACCCAAAACTACCGCCCCCGAGTGCGGAGGCGCTGCGTAAATTTTTTCAACGCATGACATTTCTTTAAAGTGCTAAAGTGTATTGATGTCAATTTTGTGGAGATTGATTAATCACCCCTCCACGCAACGCACTGGGCACAAAGCCCTTGCTATGAAAGATCAATCTTCAAGACAAAAACCTTCTTTGCACTGGTTTCTGCACTGAGTGATGCTCAAGTCTTCCAATGTAGCGATTGACTAAAGAGACATTTATGTATGGGAAGAATGAGCAACGAATGCCTGGTTTGCTTCAATTACTCTAGAAGCTAGACATCCAATTAAAGTTAGACCATTATGGACAATGAACGGTGCAACCTCTAAGTGAAGGGCTAAAAAGAAGGTTGACAACTATCAAGGAACAGAAATTAAATCAGTTGGAATTTG
>DATNQS010000505.1:0-1569 GCA_036703925.1 Candidatus Sericytochromatia bacterium | reverse complement strand
TTTTATCTTGCAGCGCCTTTAAGATGAAGGAAATGCATGAAGGTTGGCAAGTAGCAATTCGTCCGATCCTGCCAGAACCGATCGCCCCGCCATTTTCCGATCCTATTTCTAATCAAACCGCTTCGGCTTAAGCATTTGCTCCCTCAACCTCTGTTCTTAAGGTGTACAAACCCGATCGCCGCAAAATGTTTCCTGGCAAGTTGGTCATCGAAGAGCCTCGAAGCGGTGCTTTCAGGGCATTCGCCCTTTTTTCTGTCAGGTTGAGGCCGTGGAGACGGCGATTTAGCTGGCTGAAGTTGCGCCCAAGCTGGGAAAACGCGGTAAAAATTTTCTTGAATACATTGATCAGACAAACCATAACGCGAATCCAGAACTGCTGCGTGTCGCACTAGAGCTGGCAACTGGAGCAGGCAAGACAACCGTGATGACAATGCTAATTGCTTGGCAGACGGTCAATGCTGTTCGCCATCCTCAAACCAGTCGCTTCACGCGGGGATTTCTGATCGTAACGCCAGGAATTACGATTCGCGATCGCCTCCGCGTCCTTCAACCTAATGACCCCGACAGCTATGTCTACAACACCGAGCGTCGCCTGCTCTACGTTGCCTGCACTCGCGCTAGAGATCACTTACTCATCACCAAACTTGATCCTGCCTCCGAGTTTCTCAGCGATCTAAACCCATAATGTAATTCAGAAATCAAGATTGATGATTCAGCGGAAAAAGCAAAATCTACACTTCTAACTGATGACATCGATCACGCCATCACGTCATTCAGGCGCAGCACTAAGTCCGGCAGCAGATTGGAGGCGATCGCTTCACCCAGGCGAAACTGCTGTTTGAGATATCCATCTTCCACCAGCCGACAGACCGTAAATGTCGGTTGCTTCGGCTTGCCAATAAACTCAACGCCACCCAGCGCTCGAAAATCCACAATCCAATATTCTGCAATGCCCAGCAAAGCGTACTCTTCCACCTTGCGAGCATAGTCATCCTGCCAGTTTCGGCTGACCACCTCAACGACTAACTCGATCGCGCTACCGCTGGTCAAAATCGGCTCACGCTGCCACAGCGGTTCAGCCGCCAGTTTTGCTTCATTCAGCACAATCACATCTGGACGCAATGCCGTTGCCTCTGCCGCAGGCGGTTGAATCAGACAACTCTTGGGAATTGTCCAGCCCAAATTCAACCGCAATATTTCCATGAACAGCCGACCCGCCAGTTTACCTGCCACAGACTCATGCGGGCCAGTCGGCTCCATGTCCCGTAATTCTCCATCAATTAGTTCATAGCGTGGATCGTCCCCATAGTGGGCAACGAACTCTTCAACCGTGAAGCGTTGCGACAGCGTGTAGGTCATGAGGCGCGAATCCGGAATTACATCTCCATCCTGCCTTAAGGCAAGCACAAGTCAAACGACCAAGAGCGCTCACTCCTGCCTCTGTAAGCTAATCCTCCCACAGTCCCTTAAATCGTCCTGGTGCCAGCTCCGTATAGCGCACCGTGTGCTGAATATTGCGATGCCCCAGATACGCCTGAATCGTGCGCGTGTCTACTCCTTTATTTGCCA
>DATNQS010000504.1:0-1748 GCA_036703925.1 Candidatus Sericytochromatia bacterium | reverse complement strand
GACTTTATCCGCGATCGTATTCTTGACACAATCCGTAAAGCTGGCAATAGAAAGCACATCCTGAATCTAGGGCATGGTATTCTACCGAACACGCCTGAAGAAAATGCTGCCTTCTTCTTTGAAATTGGCAAACAGGCTGATCAGTTGTTAGCCGTTCATGCTTAACCCCGATGACGCTTAAGCGGATTTTTGTGACTGGTGCAAGTGGCTGTATTGGTCACTATGTAGTTGAAGCTCTGATTCAGGAAACTAACCACGAGCTTTTTTTGCTGGTGCGAAATCCAGAGAAGCTGAAGTTTGACTATCGCGCTCGCCCTGGTATCAACATTTTACAGGCAGATTTGCGCGATATTGAGCAGTTTAGTGACTTACTGAAGACGATCGACTGCGCTGTGCTAATTGCAACCGCATGGGGAGGGGCGCAAGAGGTTTACGAAACCAATGTGGTGAAAACGCTCCGCCTTCTGAGTCTGCTTGACCCAGAGGTTTGTCAGCAAGCAATCTATTTTGCGACTGCCAGCATTCTCGATCGCAACAACCAACCGCTTAAAGAAGCGGAGAGCATCGGCACAGACTATATCCGTTCTAAGTACGCCTGCTTTCAACAGTTTCCTACACTCAAAATTGCACCCCGTATCACCACATTATTTCCCACGCTCCTGCTCGGTGGTGATGCTAACAAACCGCAATCGCACGTTTCGTCTGGCGTTGTACAGGTTGCTAACTGGGCGTGGCTGCTGCGATTCCTGAAAGCAGACGGCAGTTTTCACTTTATCCACGGCAAGGATATTGCCCAGATCGTGCGCCATTTAATTGATCATCCGCCTGCTGAGGGTGAACGTCGCCAGCTTGTGTTGGGCAATCAAATGGTGACGGTGAATCAGGCGATCGAAGAAACCTGCCTTTACCTTAACAAGCGCCTTTACTTTCGCGTTCCTCTCACACCGGGGCTGGCAAATCTCTTCATCGCCCTCTTCCGCATCAAGATGGCAGACTGGGATCGCTTCTCCATGCATTATCGGCACTTCACCCATCGCCATGTCGTTAGCCCAGAGACGTTTGGGTTGCCGACCTACTGCGCTACGTTCATGGATGTTTTGAAGCTAAGTGGTGTTGGCAGGCGCTAGCCAAACAGCAGGGAGGACAGCGATCAGAATATACTTGCGTCTCTTTCTCCAGGCAGAAGGATCATCGTGAGCGATGTTACTTTCACTAAAGGAATATTTGCTATTCAGCGCTTATAGTGAGTGATAAAAATTTTAAGTGAACTGGTCTTGTTCATATTGAGGAACGGTCTCTCCTGCACTTATCGCGATTGAGGGGAAGACATTAAGGGGACGGCAAGTATGGCTTCCCCTTTTGCATGGTTTAGCTTCTACAGGTGGCGTACTATGACTTCGGACGATCGCCCCCTTCCAAGCGGCGTTGAAGTCGCTTCAAGGTCTGATACATTTCCGGCAGTCGGCTGTAGATAGCAGAAGACTTAAGATAAATTTTGTGATCAACAGCGGGATAACCAGAGACGACTTGCCCTACGTCAACGGTGCCATGTACGCCTGTCTTGGACGTTGCGATCGCACCTGCGCCAATCTTCGCGTTATTTGCAGCGCCAACCTGCCCTGCCAGAATCGCCCGATCGCCTACTTCTACACCGCCTGCTAGACCCACCTGAGCAGCGATCGCGCAGCCCTGCCCAATCTGGCAGCCGTGACCAATATGCACCAAATTATCCAGTTTAGTACTGCGTC
>DATNQS010000503.1:0-3759 GCA_036703925.1 Candidatus Sericytochromatia bacterium | reverse complement strand
CGCCCGATTCTTTCGCAAGGTCTCGAAAGCTCAGCACACCCAAGCACCGCGGGTGATTAACATGGACAAGAATGCGGCTTACCCAGCGGCAATGGAGAAGCTTAAACAAGAAGATACGATCGATCAAGAGACAGAACTGAGGCAGAGCAAATACTTGAATAATGAGATTGAGCAGGATCACCGATCGATCAAGCGCATTGTGAAGGCAATGATGGGGTTCAAGACGTTCAACAGTGCCAGGAAAACTTTGAGCGGGATCGAGGCAATGAATATGATGAGAAAAGGACAAGTCAAGGATGTAGAACGAGGAGATGTGACGGCTCAAGCAGCATTCGTGTGTCAAATTTTTGGAGTTGTGGCATAGTCTCGTTCTCGGTGCGAGAAGCATTTGTCCTTAAGGATTATTTGCGACACAACCTCATAGAGTGCCAGTTCTTGCTGCAAAATGAACAGATGCTCTTGCCGATAATCGCCTTGTAAGGCTTGAGCAATTTCTGCCGCACTGCGGCGAGTGCGAGGATGACGGAGCGTGGCTAAGGTTTGCGGGTCATGCTCTCCCGCTACAATCGCTCGGATAATCGACATGCCTGTGGTACCTGTGATGTCGCTGACGACTTGGTGCAGCAGCATATTCATCTCGGTCAGAGCTTTCTGCATCCGCTGCACGTGAACACAAGCACTGCGTACCAGATTGTCCCGTTGCCGGATGTAGCTTCTGAGGATACAAACTTGGTCTTGGGGTCGAAAGGAAGCTGAGAGCAGACCGTAGCTGTGGAGTTGCTGTAGCCATTGACAGTCCAACACATCACTTTTGCGACCCGGTAGGGTTTTGACATGATGAGTGTTGACAAGGTTGACCTCAAAGCCACGAGTTTCGAGGATTTGAAACAGCGCAATCCAGTACACTCCAGTGGATTCCATTGCCACACTCTCAACCTTGCACGCTTGTAGCCAATCGGCGAGCGCGTATAAGTCCGTTGTAAAAGAGCCAAAACTCCTGACGTTTTCTACGGGTTGCTCTGAGGGAGCGCACACCCAGTGGGTTTGAGAGCCGATGTCAATTCCGGCTGCATTTGCCTTGATGGGTTCTAACCCAGAGGAAGCTTGTCGTTTTGAGCGCATCCCTACTCCAATTCATCATGTAAAACTAAACAACTGCGCCTTGACCTGGATTGACGAACGATAGAGTCTCCTAAACGGGATAGTGATAGTTCACTTCACCAATGTCATCACCGTCTCAGTCCAGAACCAAGCTTTTGTACGAGCTAAGCGCATCAGTGAGCGGTCGGTCTTAACTGTCAAGGCACTGCATCAGTGTAGGAACTGGCACAGCAAAAATCTGTTTCTTTCACACATCAGGAGCACAGTAGCTCTAGGACAGCTTTTGTTACTTTCGCCGGAGCAAATTCTGAAACCCACCCGCTTGAGCGAGTTATAGATCCATTTGACGCCATCCACAATCCAGCCTTCAGTCGCTAAATTCAATGTCCAGTAACGCAGTTGTTGCAGGAAGGCTCCCTCATCAAAGCCGGTGCCTGTTCTGCCGAGAGCTTGCTTGAGCAGTCCTGCTAGATGGGGTGGAATTGGGATGGAATTGGCTTCAAGGGTTTTACTGTTCATTGTGGTTGCCCTTCAGGAAGTTAGAGTTCTGGGAAATTACTCGTTGCACTCGTTTTCCTGTTCCCCGAACTAGATCCTTGACGCGCTCAATCTCTGCCTCTACCTGCTGCCGTTCCTTTTCAAGTGCTTCTACTTGATCTCCCCGTGCGATCGCGGCTTGAATTTCTCCAACTGCACGATGAGAAAGGTGTTTGGTCTTGACTTTGGGTTGACCCGATTTTTTGCGCTCCCCGGTCAACCAGCGCAACTGATAGTAGGTGTAATCCTTCCCTTTTTTAGTTTTGGTATAGGGTTCGATCCAGTAATCCCGGTAGACTTCACCTGCTTGAGCAATAGATTGAATGGGATGGGTGAGGCGATCGCATTCGCTTTGTCGGGAGTGGAGGTAGCTGAGATAGGCGCAAAGCCATTCCAGCTCTGGGAACTCTTTAAGATCCAGCGTAAAAGATGTTCCCAGAAGTATCGGGGTTGGGGCTTGGGAAGAGTGCCCAGATTCAATCGACTCAAACGCTAAAGTTTGCATTGGAAACTGACCCACAACAGCGGTGGGTTCTTAGAGAGGGGAGGAGCGATCGCGGCCAATACAGTGCGATCGCTCCTTGGAATTAAGAATCAGAAGTGCAAGGCACTCTGGTAGAGGTTGGAGATCAGCACAATCCACTAGCCGTCTTGAAATGAGAGGGCAACCCTCCCAAAACCAAGTCGCGCTTGGTCTTTTTCCCATCGAGCAATAGAGTGGAGTGCTCCGTCGAGGTCAGACCACTTGAAGCAGGGTGATAGAGGTGCAGGTGGTTTTGGCGATGGCTTATCCTGCTTGGAACATGAGCCTACGGCATAGCCTTTGAGGTATTCAGGATGGTTTTGAAACTGGGGATGATGGGTGCGATCGCGCCTGTGGCATGGCGAGTCTCAAACTGATGTTGTCATGCAAACTGATCCACTCGCCCATCCGAGTGCTTGGGTGTTGGCGATCGAGCGATTGACGCAACGACAATTGCAAAAAGGCGAGGTCGAGGCTGGAGCATTACAGCGCAAGGTGCGGGCGCATGGCAACTTCGCTGAATATGTGCCGCAGGGATTGCTGTTCTTGTTAGCGCTGGAATTGATGCAGTTACAAGCAGGACTAGTTTGGCTGCTGGGTGTGACTTTGACAGTCGCCCGCGTTGCTCATGCTTACGGTGTGATCACCCAATACGGTCCTTCTATTGGTCGAGCGATCGGTTTTTTTGCCACTTGGTTTGTCTACATCGTTGGCAGCGTTGCTTGCCTCTACTACAGTTGCCTCAGCTTGATTTAGGATCAGTTTGGGTTGATGAAGCGTGAGGCTTCCGCTGCCACTCTTTGGCAACCAGGGCTGACCATGTCGTAAATCCTAATATTGCCAGTCCAGCTAGTCCGTCTGCCTGGATCAACAGATGCATCTTGAGCGAGAACTGTGCCCAAGACCCGTGGAAGTAGTGTCCAGGGCTGGCAAGCCCTGTGATTGAATAGAGTTCTAGACAGCCATAAGCCAGCCAAAGCTGGTCAAACTTGTACAGCCAATATGCGGCAATTCCCACAGCAGTCAGCATATCCACGACTGATAGATCGCCCTAGCTTCAATTCACCCTTGGCCTGAGCCATCTGATCTTGGGGCGATCGAGCCTCACTCTAGCAATCATTCTCTCCCACTGAGGGGAACTCGAACCCACTCCCGGCAATACTTTCAGCCCTCAAGTATTATCCTCGTTGCACATCCCGTGCGGAACTTCGGTGACAATCACACAAATCAAACCAGAAAACTCAAAACCAATAATCGCTTAAACTTCCACTGAACCATAATTTGAGCGATTGGCGAAAGTATGAAGAAAGATGCGATTAACGCATAGCGCCAAGAGCAAGTGCGGCTGTCGTTCGTGCGGTTCCAATCAAGGCGTGAGCGTGAAGTTAAATGTGCCATCTGTGCTGCCGCCTGCACCATCGCTGACGGTGAAGCTGAAGCGATCGCTCCTCGCAATATTGCTGCTGTAATAGATTTCAGAGTCCGTGCCATCGCCGACCACCCAAACGATGTTTGAGCCAGAAATGGCAGGATCGTAATCATTTGTGGTGTTATTGGTTAGTTGAGTCGTAGTGCTGCCGTTGTAGAAAAGGCCGCAC
>DATNQS010000502.1:0-3425 GCA_036703925.1 Candidatus Sericytochromatia bacterium | reverse complement strand
CCCGATCGGGCTGACTTCATTACCCGCCTTAAATTGATACCAGTAAGTCCGCCCTGGTTGCAGTCCACGCACGTCTACATGGACTGAATGCGCGAATTCTGGCACGGCAACCTCAGTACCAGACTTGACAATGCGCCGCATCTTTTCGTCAGCCGCAACTTGCCATTGCACGAGCACGTTATATCCTGGCATTCCTCCTCCATTCAGTGGATTAGAAGCCAGTCGAGTCCACAAAACTACGCTATTGGGCAGTGGATTGCCAGAGGCAACCCCTAATGAAAAGGGATAGCCTGAAAACGCTGGTTGAGCCACTAAACGACGCGGCAACTGACTGGCGATCGCCAAACCCGTTAAAATGCCAGCGCCCCGTAAAACATCGCGCCGCTTCAACCCTGTCGATAGTAGATGTGAGGACTGATACCAATTCATGACTGTAGAGAATTTTGTACAGATAATGAAAAGAACAGTACCAAGTAGTGATTAATTGGCTACGAAGGTTTTGTTAAGGTTTAGTTGATTGACAAGCTTAGGAACGATCGAATCGCTATGTCACGCAGCAACTCTCTGCAAGATGACTGCGATACGTTCTGGCAAACAGGCGACCGCGACCGCTCACAATGCCAATGCAAGCAAACCCAGTCAGCGTGCGATCGTCCCCTGCTGAACAGAAGACAATCACTCTAGAGGCTGCTTCACTTTCTTCAGGGATGAGTTATACGATAAGGAGGCAAGAGTTTTGTGCCGTGTTGTTTCCGCCGATCGTACCGACTACCCATGAATCGTCCATTGCCTCCCGATCTGTCCAGTGACCACCTTGCCCGTTACATCGAAGCAACGGACGGCATCACCAAACCCTGGTTGCTGGTACAACTACGGCTGAAAAAGCTGCAAGAACGGCGAGACAGCCTTTCTGAGGCGGAATACATTCAGGCGGTAGAAGATATTCATCAGGATTTGATGAACCTGGGCGACTGGTGGACGGGCAGAGAAGATGAGGTGTTTGGTTAAACCATGACCAGGCGCAAAAAAGTTGTGACGGTGAAAGAGGCTCCAACTGAAATTAATCTGACTGAGCCTCAGTATTACTTCAACCGCGAAATTAGCTGGTTAGAGTTTAACAATCGTGTGCTGCACGAAGCATTCGACCCGCGTACGCCCCTCTTGGAGCGGCTAAAATTCATGGCGATTTTTAGCTCCAACCTGGATGAATACTTCATGGTACGGGTGGCAGCGTTAAAAGAGCAGGTGGTAGCCAAAGTCACACGGCGATCGGCAGATGGCCGCACTGCCCAAGAACAGTTAGAGCTGATTGGTCAGCGCTTGCGTCCCATGGTGGCACAGCAGCACCGTCACTTTGAGCAAGCCCTACGTCCTCAGCTCGCTACAAAAGGGGTGTACCTGCTGGACTACATTGACCTGAACCAGGAACAACGTCGTTACCTGCAAACGTATTTTGACGAGCAAATCTTTCCAGTCCTAACACCACTGGCGATCGATCCAGGGCATCCGTTTCCCTACATTTCCAACCTTAGTCTCAATCTAGCAGTCGTCATCAAAGATCCTGCTAACGGTGAGGAACTGTTTGCCAGAGTCAAAGTCCCCAGAATTCTGCCACGCTTCTTGCCGCTGCCAGAACACCTGCGGCTCCAGCAAAAAGATGTGCCTGCCGTATGGACAGCCGTACCGCTGGAACAGGTCATTGCTCACAACTTAGAGAGCCTGTTTCCGGGTCTGACCATTCTGGAGTACTATCCGTTTCGGATTACTCGTGATGGTGATCTAGAAGTATCAGAGGATGAAGCGGATGATTTGCTGCTGGCGATCGAGCAAGAACTACGGAAACGCCGCTTTGGTGGAACGATCGTCCGGCTAGAAGTTCATGCCTCTATGCCCGAAGCAGTACGCGAGATGCTGCGCCAGGAGATGGATCTGGGCGAGAACGATGTCTATGAAGTCAAAGGCTTGCTCTGCCTCAGCGATCTGTTCGCACTCACTGGCTTACCATTACCAGAGTTGAAAGATCCCGTCTGGCGATCGGCGTTACCCCCCCGCTTACGGCGCACTATCGAGACAGGCAACAGTGCCTTAGAAATAGAAGACGACTTTTTTGCCATCATCCGCAAACAAGATCTGATGCTGCATCATCCCTATGAGTCGTTCTCCAATACGGTGCAGCGGTTTCTCACCCAGGCAGCACACGATCCAGATGTGCTAGCGATTAAGACGACGCTCTATCGTACCTCTGGCGATTCACCGATCGTCGATGCGCTGATTACCGCTGCCGAAAATGGCAAACAGGTATCGGTGTTGGTAGAACTCAAAGCCCGCTTCGACGAAGAAAACAACATCAATTGGGCGCGCAAACTTGAAAACGTTGGTGTTCACGTCGTCTATGGCTTAGTTGGGCTGAAGACCCATACCAAAGTGATGCTAGTCGTCCGGCGCGAAGAGGGACGCATCCGTCGCTATGTCCACATTGGCACCGGAAACTACAACCCCAAAACGGCTCGCCTTTACACGGATATTGGGCTGTTGAGTTGCCGTGATGAGTTAGGAGCGGATTTAACTGAACTCTTTAACTATCTGACGGGCTACTCGCGGCAGCAGACCTACCGCAAACTGCTGGTGGCTCCGGTTAATCTGCGCGATCGTATGCTCGCCCTCATCCACCGCGAAAGCGAACACGCCCGCAACGGACTCCATGCCCGCATTGTTGCCAAAATGAATGCGCTGGTTGATCCCAGGATGATTGTTGCTCTGTACGAAGCCTCCCAGGCAGGTGTAAAGGTTGACCTGATTGTGCGTGGAATGTGCTGCTTGCGCCCACAGCTACCAGGCATCAGCGAAAATATCCGTGTGATCAGCATTGTTGGTCGCTTTTTGGAACACTCCCGCATTTTCTACTTCCATAATCAGGGCAGCGAAGAAGTCTTTATTGGTAGCGCTGATTGGATGACACGCAACCTCGATCGCCGGGTCGAAGCCGTGGTGCCGATCGACGATCCAGCGATCGCCAAAGATCTGCAAGAGATCCTCGGTATCCTCCTCGCTGATAACCGACAAGCCTGGGACTTGCAAGCCGATGGGCACTACATTCAGCGTCGCCCCGCTGTCGGTATTATTGAACAAAGCTCTCAGCGTACGCTCATGGAAATGGCACGTCAGCAGTAGGGACTAGGGGCTAGGCGTGAGATCAATAGCGATCGCAGCTCAAAGCGTTTGCGATCGCTCATGCAATAGTGCCTTAAACGGTGGGGTTTTGCTTTAGCTAAATTTCTAGCGTTCGCAGACAGAACCGTCTTAACGCCTTGCGCTACGTTCTAGCAACCACAACCTTGATCAGCACAACCTTGACAAACAAAACGCGCTGCAAGCCTGAAGCTCAATTTCGTAGTACCAAAGTCGTCTTTCAGCACAAAATGCGG
>DATNQS010000501.1:0-4508 GCA_036703925.1 Candidatus Sericytochromatia bacterium | reverse complement strand
GCCAATGCCTGATCCCGAAAGCCTTCTACAGAGGCAAACCACTGTTCTGTTGCCCGAAAGATCGTTGGTTTTTTGGTGCGCCAGTCGTAGGGATATTTGTGAACATAGGGTTCTTCTTTCAGTAAGGACTGAGCCTCTTGCAGCGCTGCAATCACCGCCGTATTGCCGTCGCCCAGTACATTCAGTCCGGCAAAAGGCCCGGCTTCGTCTGTAAAGTTGCCGTCATCATCCACAGGCGCAAGGATAGGCAAGCCGTAGCGTTGACCTACAAGATAGTCGTCTTGACCATGCCCCGGCGCAGTGTGCACTAATCCCGTACCGGCATCAGTGGTGACATAATCGCCACCGATTACGATTTCGCTCTGGCGATCGAACAAGGGATGCTGATACGTTGTATGCTCCAGCGTTTTGCCCACCATCGTTGCCTGTACAGTCAGCGTGGTGCCGAGGACTTCTGAGAGGCGATCGACCAGATCTTTCGCCACAATCAAGTACTTAAAGCGACCCGGCGCATTTTTGCCCACTTCCACAACCGCATAGATCAGCTCTGGGTTAACGCTCACTGCCAGGTTCGCGGGGATCGTCCAGGGAGTCGTTGTCCAGATGGCAACGCCTAACTCACCCCTGCCCATGAAAGAATCTAGACCCATCATGAGCGCGGGTGAAAGCTGCTTGATTTCAAACGCGGCATAAAGGCTGCGCGAGGTGTGCCCTTCGGGATACTCTAGCTCTGCCTCTGCCAGTGCCGTTTTAGAACTGGGACTCCAATACACGGGTTTTAAGCCCCGGTAAATGTAGCCTTTGAGCACCATCTGCCCAAACACGCCAATTTGCGCGGCTTCGTACTCTGGTTTCAAGGTCAGGTAAGGATGCTCCCAATCGCCCCAAACGCCATAGCTCTTAAAGCCTTGCCGCTGTTGATCGACGGTTTTAAGGGCAAATTCTTTGGCTTTTTGCCGTAGCTTTAACGGTGTTAGCGCTTTGCGCTCGTCCGACTTGAGGGTTTGCAGCACTTTAAGCTCGATCGGCAAGCCATGACAATCCCAACCCGGCACATAGCGTACCTTTCGTCCCCGGAGCAACTGGTACTTGTTGATCACATCCTTCAGCACCTTATTGAGCGCATGCCCCATGTGCAACGAGCCGTTGGCATAAGGGGGACCATCATGCAAGACAAACAATTCGCCTAGATTCTCCTGCGACAGACGTTGGTATAGCTGCTGCTCGTCCCAAAATGCCTGTAGTTCCGGTTCCCGTTTGACTGCATTGGCACGCATGTCAAAATTGGTCTTTGGAAGATTAACAGTGTCTTTATAAGAGCCGGGTTCTGTCACAGTCATGGAATTGGGGACTAGGGTTTAGGGATTGATGCGAATGAGCAGCGTCTTAACGCTTGGAGCTAGCACGTACTATAAGTTAGCAGCCTTTTTCTAGACTGAGGTCTCTAGACCAGGCTACTGTCATGGTTGAAGCCGAGATGAAGGTAGAAGCCAGCGCTTGAACTGAATCAAGCGACGCTTGTAGTATCTATGTAGTATAGCAATCGCCTTTGCTCGTTGAAAGCAGTTACCTCACTGCCTCAAGCTAAAGCTTACTATCGTTGGTCAGCGATCTGAAGCCTCAAGTTTAGCGAATCACGGTCTTACCTACCCAAAGGAATTAGTAGCTGGATGTAATTAGACAAAGGCTTGCTCTAAAACATGGACGGAGTTAGAGTTCTTTGCCTGGAGGCGTAGCTTCCAAACCCCCTTCTTGTAAAGCAGGAGGACAACCTCAGTAGTAGAGCAAAGTTCATTCACAGGATAGAGATATGACAAACCTTAATTTGAGACTCTAAGTGGAACCCTACTACGTTATGAGTTCTCCTCAGTAAAATTATGGTTGGCATCAATGAAATTAAAACGGTAGGGCTGCTAGGTCTACTGAGCGGGTTGTTTGTACTCGCTGGCTATTATCTAGTCGGTGATGAGTCGGGTCTTTATCTAGGGTTAGGAATTGCCGCAGTCACTAGCTTTGGCTCCTGGTTTTACTCAGATAAGGCAGCATTGTCAGCTTATCAAGCGCAGCCGATCGCCCAAGAGCAGGCACCTGAACTCTACGATATGGTGGCTCGTTTAAGCGATCGTGCTGGTATTCCGATGCCAAAGCTGTTTGTCGTCCCAACAAAATCTCCGAATGCGTTTGCGACCGGGCGCGATCCTCAACACGCGACGATCGCCGTCACAGAAGGCATCACTGAATTGTTGAACCGTCAGGAGCTAGAAGGCGTTATCGCTCATGAACTGACTCATGTTAAAAACCGCGATACCTTGACTCAGGCAGTTGTCGGCACTGTTGCGGGAGGCATTACTTATCTGGGTCGGCTGCTGACCCTGGGCGCGCTGTACGGGCCAGTCACTCGCGACACTCGGCGAGCTGCGAATCCCTTTGTTTTACTCTTTCTCATTGTCCTGGCTCCACTGTCGGCAATGTTGATCCAACTTGCCATTTCTCGAACACGTGAATTTTCGGCTGACCAAGGCTCTGCTGCCATTACCGGCAATCCGCTTGCACTGGCTCACGCTCTTGAAAAGCTGGAAGCCGCAGGTCATGAAATTCCGATGCACGGTAATCCGGCGATGTCTCCGTTGCTGATTGTTAATCCCCTTTCCACACAGGGGCTACAGTCGTTATTTCGCACTCATCCGGCGACAGACGAACGTATTCGGCGGCTCATGGAGTTAGCGCAACAGCAGCAGCAGCCTGTTGATCCTGCATTTGCGTGAGCTTCTAGTTTTACGGACAGCGGTCAGTACTTAACAAGAATTGATTAGAGAAAGCACTTCAGATGTCTGCGCTGCCTTCTTTAAAGTAGAAGTGCATTGAGAAACAGCGATCGCTGTCAGTAATCTCAACCTGCCAGAGTTACAGAATGCTGCTAAGAGAAACCAAGTTTTAGGGTCTTGAGATGCCAAGCCCCTATTGGTGAAACAACCCGATTTCTGCGTAAGCCCTGACATTTAATAAATTTCATGTCGTTCGGTACGAAGTCACAGGTGTTTGCCAGCACATTTGCTTAGGATCAGTTTAAAGCCGAACGCCTCTGAGCAAGCATTGCTTCCTAATTGAAACCTATGACCCAGCTTGAGTTGACGCAGTGCCTTCATTGGGCTAAAACGCTAGATTTAATTGTGTCGAGCCGCATGATTAACGGGGTTTTGTACGTTTACGATGCCGCTGGGCAAAAGAGACCGTGGGACAGCTTTGTGTCCGATTACCCCTTAGAACGGCTGCGAGCAATGATCGATCGTCGGCAAATTCGCCATACGACGGCGACTTGAGCCACACGATTCTGAAGCCAGAAGGTAGCTTTTAGCATCGCTTACGACTTACTGGCTTTTATCTCCTTTAAAGATGCGACGCTATTCGTTGCAGTAACCTAAAACTGTTGCAAGAAACGCAAATCGCTTGTGTAGAGGCGGCGGATGTCATCAATTTGGTGCAGCACCATTGCCAGTCGCTCGACACCCATACCAGCCGCAAAGCCTGTGTAGACTTCGGGGTCATACCCAACTGCCTTTAGCACATTGGGGTCTACCATGCCGCAGCCCATAATCTCAAGCCAGCGACCCTTCCACTGCACATCGACTTCGGCAGATGGTTCTGTGAAAGGAAAGAAACTGGGGCGAAAGCGAATTGGTACTTCCCCAAACAGTTGTTCCAAAAACACTTTGATTGTGCCTTTCAAGTCGGTGAAGGTCAGCCCTTCATCCACTGCCAAAATTTCTACTTGATGGAAGACCGCAGAGTGGGTGGCATCAACTGTATCGCGACGATAGCAACGCCCCGGCATGACAATTCGCACAGGCGGCTCGTTCGTCTCCATGTAGCGAATTTGCACCGAGGAGGTATGGGTTCGCATGATGTTACCGTCGGGTAGATACAGCGTGTCCTGCATATCTCGCGCTGGATGGTCAGGCAGAAAGTTCAATGCCTCGAAGTTGTAATAGTCTGTCTCCATTTCTGGACCTTCGGCGACGGTATAGCCCAAACCGACAAAGATGTCTGTGACTCGATCCATCATGCCGTTAATCGGATGAATCCGCCCCTGGGGACGATAGACTCCTGCCATCGTGATATCTAACGTCTCCGCTTCAAGCTGCGCCTGAATCTGAATCGCTTGTAGAGCAAGACGGCGACGATCGAGATCCGTCTGGATAGTTTCCTTGACTTCATTGGCTAAGGCACCAATACGCGGGCGATCGACAGCGTCCAGTTTCCCCATGCCACCTAGCACTTGGGGAATCGGTCCCTTCTTGCCCAGGTACTTCACCCGCAGTTGCTCCAGTTGATCTAACGAGTCGGCCGCCGTTAACGCCTGTTGCGCTTCCTGACAAATGGATTCTAATTGTGCGGCGAGTTCTTGAAGCTGAACAGTCATACTAAAAGTTGTTGGTTGTTAGTTGTTGGTCTAGGGTTGTTGTTCTAGGACAAAGCACGATCGAACAACGAACAACTAGTTAATTTCC
>DATNQS010000500.1:0-6296 GCA_036703925.1 Candidatus Sericytochromatia bacterium | reverse complement strand
TGAATGTATGGAGTAAAGTTGACCAGAGTTCATTACAGCTGCCCTTCAAGCTCAACAATCATCGGTTGTTTGGGCTGAGTTTTTGTTGTTATTAATCGCTGCGTCTAGAACGAGACACCTTTTCTTTCTCGTTCCTACTGGCCGATCGCTCCTCTGCTTGCCGCTACCAAAATTTGCTGCTACGAACATGGTTTACTCGCTCCCCCAACATCGGATCTGGCAACGGTGTTCCTGTTTCTGTCTTTCTACCTTGGTTGGCTATGCGCTTTTAGCCAGTTTTGACCGCGGGTATGCTCAAGTGGTCGCGCAGGCGGCACCTCTGGCAGCGGCACCAATGATGGGTGCTACATCGGTTGCCCTTCTAGTTAATCCGACGAGCGGCGATGATGCGGTGGCAGATGGGAGCGATCGGGCGCCGTTCAAGACCATTACACGGGCGCTGCAAGTGGCTCCCGCCGGAACCGTCATTCTTTTGACATCGGGAACCTACAGCCAAGAGACGGGTGAAACCTTTCCGCTGCGCCTGAAGCCGGATGTGACGATCCAGGGCAATACAGAAACGCGCGGTCAGGATATTGTGATTCAGGGCAGCGGCTTTTTCCTCAGCCCAACCTTTGCGCGGCAGAAGGTGACGATCGTCGGTGTCGATCGTGCCATCCTCGCTGGAGTGACAGTGAAAAACCCAGACCCGCAGGGCTATGGCGTGTGGATTGAGTCTACCAGCCCAGCCGTGATCGACAGCACCTTTACGGAGAGCGGGCATGACGGCATTTCAGTCACGGGCAATGGGTCGCCGTTAATTCGCAACAACTTTTTCTACCAAAATGGTGCGAATGGCATTACCATCTACGGCACCTCGCGGGCAGAAGTGCGGGAGAACATTTTTGAGCAGACTGGGTTTGCCATCAACGTGAATCAGAAAGCGGCTCCACTGCTAGTTGGCAACCGCATTACCCAAAATAAGGATGGGATTGTGGTGCAAGCAAAGGCGCAGCCCATCCTACGAAACAATTCGGTGGAGGGCAATACGCGCGATGGACTGGTAGCGATCGCCCAGTCGCGCCCAGATTTGGGAACGGCAACAGAACCAGGTGGCAACTCGTTTCGTAGTAATGGTCAGCTTGATGTGAATGCGAAACAGTCTGACCAACAGATTCCCGCCTTTGGTAATGATCTAGATAAAACTAGCGGCACGCTCGATTTGGCTGGCACCAGTGCGGTCGCGTCTACTCCCGCTGGGTCGCCCATGCCGTGGTCAAGTTCATCAGCATCGGGAAGCCCTACCTTGGGGTTAGCGGCTGCATCGCGATCGTCCGGCAGCGCTGACAATGCAACTGCTGGTAATAAAGCTACAGCGCGTAACCAAAAGCCAATCCTTGCCCCAAGACAATCAATTGCCGCCACCGATACGAATACGATTTCGTTTGGGCAGCGGTTAGGTAGCGATAGACCTGCTAGAGCTGAACAGCCAGCGCCTTCATCCTTGCAGTCCTCCGCACCAACGTTAGAGAAAGGATCAGCGGGTGGCATTTCAGCCGCATCTTTCCCCGTACCGCAAACGTCTGTAGTAGCGAAGCGTCCGGCGTTGCCACTGATAGTACCTGCCAACACTGTCTCACAGCCTACTGTTCCTAAACCCTCAGTAGCCTCTGGAGCGACAACACAGGCTTCAACGCCTCGCCCCATTCCAGTTGTGAGGCTTGCCACTGCGCCCCAAATTACGCCGCAAGTGCCGTTGCAAGAGCCAGTAGAGCCAAATAGTAGAGCCTTGCCAACGGTGGTAGTGCGTCCATCGCGGCAACAGCTTAGTTCGCCATCGATCGCGTCAATCGCCAGCCCAACCAGCGTGATTACGAGTCGGGCTAAACTTGCTCCACCACCAGTCGTACAGCCAAGCGCGATCCCACGTACTGGCTCGATCGAAATTCCCGTTCCAGCACCAGAACGGCGCTCAACTCCCTCCCCTGAGCGCTCTGTGGCACCAGAACGTGTGATTGCGAGTGCCTCTACCCCGTTAACGAGTCCGGGCTTGCTGCCAGTACCCAGCCCGAATGCACCCATTGGCAACGTGGGCAACGCATCGATCGTTTACCGTACCCAGCAAACTGCATCTAGCGGCGGCTTTGCCTCTCGTACCGCATCGGGCTTGCGCTATCGTGTGGTGGTTGCGCCTGCGGACGATAGCCAGCAAGCGCAGCTACGGACTACCTTTCCCAATGCCTTTCGCACCTTTGTGAAGGGACGGACTTTAATGCAGGTGGGTGCTTTTAGCGATCGCACTAAAGCCGATCAGTTGATGCAAACCCTCAGTAGTCAGGGTGTTCAGGCGATGGTTGAAACGTTGGAGTGAGAGAGTTGTTAGCTTCTTTTTCTATCAGGCTAGAGTGCGCCATCTAGTTCGCACCGTTTCAAGGCAAGCCATTTGCTTGAAGTTGGTTTAAAGGCTTTATAACCTTCCAGACCATTCGTTGGCTTCTGCAAAGCGTTCTAGTTCGGTGAGGTGGAGACTGAGTGAGCGATCGCCTGATACAGTGCGAAACAGGCAACTTAGGGTAGGATACGTGTCATTGCTTCCTATCGCGTCTCCTAACTCCTTGTGAACGATCGCGCTCGTTGGCTTTTGCCTGTTTTATCGCCGTTTTTGGCGATCGCTGCCGCCTTACTGGTTGGTGCGGGGCTGATTGCGATCGCGGGAGTCAGTCCCCTCAAAGCTTACTCTGTTCTGTTTACGGAATCCCTCGCCAACTACTACGGCTTTAGCAACACGCTCACTAAAACGGCACCACTTTTGCTGACGAGCCTAGGCATTCTGGTTGCCCTCAAAGCGGGACAGTTCAACATTGGTGGGGAAGGTCAAATCTATATGGGTGGCTTGGGCAGCGCTCTGGTCGGGCTGTATCTACATGGGTTGCCCCTTGTCATTCACGTACCGCTAGCACTGCTGGGCGGCTTTTGCTTAGGCGGTTTATGGGGCTTCATCCCTGGCTACTTGAAGGCAATGCGGGGTGTGAATGAGGTAATCACGACTCTCTTGCTCAACTACATCGCACAGAATCTGGTGAGTTATCTGGTGAGCGGTCCCATGAAAGACCCAGAGGCACCCACGCCCTACAGCGCCCTGATCGATGCGTCTGCACAGTTACCAATGATTCTGCCGCAAACGCAGACCCATGCCGGGATTTTGCTGGGAGTGCTGGCAACTATTATCCTGTGGGTTGTCTTTGCCCGATCGCCTCTCGGCTACCAGATCGAAACCGTAGGGCAAAATCCGATTGCGGCTCGCTATGCCGGTATCTCGGTGGAACGCACCATTATGCTGGTCATGGCACTGTCTGGGGGCTTGGCAGGTTTGGCTGGTTCTGGCGAAGTCATGGGTTTGAAATATCGTCTGTTTGAGAACTTTTCGCCCGGTTATGGGTTTGACGCGATCGCGATCGCCTTTCTCAGTCGGGGTAACCTGGCAGGTGTATTGCTCACATCGCTCTTTTTTGGAGCCTTACGCGGGGGTGCCAATGTGATGCAGCGCAGTGCTGGCGTACCCGTCACTGTTGTTTATGCCATTCAAGGTCTGACCGTTCTTTTTATTGCCATCAGTCTGGTTTTGGAGCGAAAAGTGGTTGTGCCTCCACAGCCTCCTGCCCCGCTCGCTGCTACCACAACCGAAACCTAGCGCTGGTTCTCAAGGTCGCGCAGATGAAGATCAAGGGCATCGATCGAAACCTGAATCTCACGTACCGAAAGCGCAAGGGAGCAAATCATCAACAGCAAACTGACCCCAAAAAATATGCTGCCAAGCCAAACCTGCCCTACAAACAAAACAGACATACAGACCACACAAAGCAGAAAGCTGCTCACGCCTAAAAACTGCATATCACGCACCAAGCGCACCCGATAACGAAGACTGCGAATTTCGACCAGAGTAAGCGGATTCGGTGTGACCTTGTACTCAGAGTGCAAACTGCGGATCAACGTTGCCAATGTCAGAAAGCGATTTGTGTAAGCCAGCAGCAGCAGCGAAATAGCAGGAAACAGTAGAGCAGGCGTTGTTAACGTAAGTTCCATAGTGAACAGAAGTGAAGGGTGTTTTGACAGTAAATTAAAGGAGCGCAAGGGCAGAAGGCTAAAGGCTGAACTCAAAACTCAAAACGTTCTCTCATTCCTCACTCCTCACCTTCTCCATGAACGATTTCGCCTTCCTGTCCGATTACCTGTCTGCCAGTCTGCGGCTAACAATGCCATTAGCATTTGCAGCGCTGGGTGGGCTGTGGTCTGAGCGATCGGGCGTACTCAACATCGGGCTTGAGGGAATGTTGCTTACGGGCGCTTTTATTGGAGCGGCTGCAACGTTTTATAGCAATCAGAATGTCTGGCTGGGCATTTTTGCAGCGGTCATTAGCGGTGGGCTGGTGGGGTTACTCCATGCATACCTGTGTGTCACCTTGAAGGTCAATCAGTTGGTGTCGGGCTTGGCAATTAATTTATCAGCAGCAGGCTTAACGGCGTTTATGTCGCGGCTTGTGTTTAACAGCACCACCACTCAAACCTTGCCAGGGTTGCCGACGATCGCCATTCCCGGCTTGAGCCAGATTCCGATCGTGGGTGCTCTTCTGTTTAATCAAGATCCCCTGGTCTACCTACTGTTGTTTTTGTTGCCGTTGAGCACGTATATCCTCTTTCACACCAGCTTTGGCTTAACCCTGCGAGCGGTGGGAGAATATCCTCGTGCTGCTGATACAGCGGGCATTCGAGTGGCTCAAGTACGTTATCTCAGCGTGGTGTTAAGTGGCTGTTTGGCAGCGTTGGGAGGTGCCTATTTAGTGCTGGTACACGTCAAATTTTTCACAGAAGATATTAGTGCCGGTAAAGGCTTCATTGCGCTGGCGGCATTGATCTTTGGGCGCTGGCATCCTGTGTATACGGTGCTGGCTTGCCTGCTCTTTGGTGCAACAGAGGCGCTGCAACTGCGGATTCAAGCGTTTAATCTCAATATTCCCTATCAGTTTTTGGTGATGCTGCCCTATGTCATTGCGCTGCTGGCAATGGTGGGTCTGGCAGGCAAAACAACTCCTCCGGCAGCGCTAGGCGTTCCTTACAGCAAGGAAAGTACAGAGAGCTAACTGAAACAAGGGCTGGCACAAGTACTTTTGCATTTACATTTCTTAAAATGACGCGATCGAAACAGTTAGCGTTTTGTCAGGAGAAGGGATCAATTCAAACGGTCGGGTGATGGCGTCTCTACGGAAATGTGCAAATGTGTTTTGTATCTATTACTGAAGGTTCTGCTGACAGGTTTTTGGCTCATTGTGACTGACTCACTCTTTTGGGCAAGCTATTGCTCTTTGAGACGAGCTTCTACGTTAGACAAGCTTGTTTGTCAACCGTAAGCCCAGGGCCGGGAACAAAGCTAGTGGCAAAATGTCATTCAAACTAGCGTAAAAGCGCGCGATCGAAACCCCTGGCAATCATTCATCTACGGCATCTTTGACGTTTCATAAAACCTAGTGAAAGGATCGTTCGGTTGCTTTTTTGTTTGCCCTACTTGTTGTCTCAAAGCCTTGCTTTGAAACAGTATCAGTAGATGTTTTAGATATGCGTTACTGGCGCTTCTTAAGGCACTCTTATGGTCATGCTGCCTTGTGTCTTGAAAACTTGAGCCTTGCCCAGATCACTTCTAAGTAAAAATTAAGTTTTTTGCTATATATTTAGAGCGAACTCGGTGTGGTGGTTAGAGGAGTAAAAGAATGGAGTTACGTAAAAGCGCTTTAGAGGTTTTGCAGGAAACCAGTCGGACGTTTTATATCCCGATTATCCGTTTGCCGTCGGGGCTTCAAGAAGCAGTCAGTTCTGCCTATCTATGTATGCGGGCGATCGACCAAATTGAAGATCACCCTGATCTGGATAATGCACTTAAGGTCAAGCTCCTGCAAACGATTAGTCTCGCGTTTCAGGCAGCTACCGATACGATCGATGCAGAGGCACTCTCAGCTGAACTGTGTCAGCAAACCAGTCTGTTAGAAGAAGTAAGCACCCGTATTGGTGAGTGGGCAATGCTGGCACCCAGCGCGATCGCGCCTCGGGTATGGGATGCCTCTGCAGCGATGGCAGACCGGATGGCATATTGGGTCGATCGCAACTGGGCGATCGAAACGCCAGCTGACCTGGATTGCTATACGTTCAGCGTGGCAGGCACCGTAGGGCTATTGCTGTCTGACTTGTGGGCTTGGCATGATGGCACCACAACCAATCGAACTCATGCGATCGGCTTTGGGCGCGGTTTACAGGCGGTCAACATTTTA
>DATNQS010000499.1:0-3398 GCA_036703925.1 Candidatus Sericytochromatia bacterium | reverse complement strand
AGTTGTTTGGCTAACCGCACCAGATTTGGATCGGCAGCAATGTCTACAAACGTTGCACCACCGCGATCGGCAGCGTTGACCGTTGCAGCCACCCGATCGACATCAAAGTTGTGCAGACCGCTAATAACTTTTAGCGCGTGTCCATTATCCAGAGCATTCTGTAGCGTGGGAAGAATCGTCATGGTGCTTTTTCTAGTGAAATTCGTACCGTCCATTCTGCCACCCAATGCCGAGAGATTCTAGAGGGGGGTGTAGCCTGCGTAGAGTCTCTCTGTAGATAAGCGTTCGTTTAGCTAAAAAATTAACAGTATAGAAAAGTCGCTACAGCTACTTTCAGATCAGCTTAAGCAAACCGCTAGTTCAGTGATGGTCTGTACTTTCTGATGCCCGTTTGTAGGGTGATTCACTCTATGGGAAGAGTAAGCATAGGCTCTGGTATTGCTACTTTTGACAATAATGTCATGGAGTTAACAACTGGTCGTATGACTCAAACACCAAATATTCCACCAGTGATTGAGAGTGATGAGCGTGAGTACCGCGATAGCGGTGTTCCTAGCACTGTAGCGATCGCGGGTCATCCGTTGCATCCGTTGCTTGTGACGTTTCCGATCGCCTTTTTAACGGGTGTTTTGGGTACAGATGTAGGCTACTGGCTGACGGGTGATGTTTTTTGGGCGCGTGCCTCCTTCTGGCTGCTTGGCGCGGGTATTGTCTCGGGGCTTGTGGCAGCAGCAACAGGGATGATGGATTTTGTGAAGATCGATCGTGTACGAGAACACCAGGCTGGATGGGTTCACATGGTAGGCAACGTTGCCGCTTTGAGCTTATCGTTGGTTAGCTTTATCCTACGGTGGGGCAATCAAACTGGAGCCATACTGCCAACGGGGTTAATTTTGTCGCTGTTTGTGGCGGCGCTCATTGGCATTACGGGTTGGTATGGTGCCGAGCTAGTTTACCGTCATAAGGTTGCAGTGATTGGTTATGGTCCTAAGCATAGACCTTAAGGAAGGTAGCAGCTTGAGATAAATCGCTGTTAAGCATCGGCTTGTCAGCAAATCATTTAATCCCCTTAACTTCTTGAAAGGAGGGACTTCAAACATTAGTTTGCTGCCCCATTTTTTGAGGAGTTAGGGGGATTGCCGTTAAAGGCATTTCACGGTTTCAGTCTTTCTGTATAAAAACTTAAATCAGCGGCGACGGAAAGGCTTGAACTCAGCACCAGCACCTTCGACCGTCCGCCTACATTGGCATAGTTAGACCATGCCTATGAACTATAGCCAAAGTGCCTTCAAAGTCTCGGCAGCAATTGCACTCTCCCCCAAAAACCTTTGCACTCAACCTCTCACCACAACCGCTGACATCTGGCGAACGATCGCACTGCTAGCTACTGAATAACCTCCCGCTTGAGTACTGCCACAAAATCCCATAGTTCACCGTCAGCACCGATACCAGGAAGAATTACACTAACTCCCAGCCTCTCGCTCCAGCTTCATTCAACACCACCTCAAGTTCTCTTTCATCAATCTTTCCTGCATCGAATGTTCCTTGAGCAAAGAACTTAATCGTTTTATATTCCCACGCACACATGGTTTTCTCTAAAGAGTTTCAAGGTTCCCTAAAATTTCCCTCTACCCCATCTCTCACTACAAAATTTAAGCTTGAAGGCGATCGCCCCCAGACTAAGGCTCTGAAAACTCAGCCCCTCTTGCTTTTAATGTCCTAAACTTTGTAGCGAAAACTCTCTATAAATCAACGCTCAGAGTTCAAGCTGCCATCTCAAGCTGTCATCTGTAGAGACTGTTTAATTTCAACGCTACGGCTATGCATTGCCTGTGTAAAGAGAACGGTTGGTAATGCCTCCTCGATCGCCCAAACCCCTGGTTTATCGAGTTTGCCTGACAGCAACATTTGGGTCACGCTACCCGTACCAGCACCAGCAGCGATCGCTGTATTTTCGTGCACCAGTGTGGCGTGACTTTTTGCAGGGTTGCCGTCTTTCTGCCCACTGACCTCTACCCGAATGGCAACACCGATACCGCTGAAGCGATCGGTCACATCAGTCATGAAGTGGCTCACGTGCGACAGAAACTCGATCACAGCACGAGTTTGCAAGAGTCGCGGATGCCACCAGCGCGCCACGCTCCAGGTGAGAAAGTTGTAGAAATCAGGCACAGTGCCAAATTTGGTAATGACCGTTTTGACAGGAAAGGCGCTAGGAATGGTGAATGCCTCTGGCACGTCGAACCAATACACGCCAAGGCGACCATAAGGGGCAGGAAACTCCACCACTTCGCGATCGCTATAGGGCTTCACAACCTGCCACTGACCATTCAGCCATGCTTGAAACGGACGCTGCAAGCCCAAAAACGTCGTTCGCATCACCGTCACACCTGCGCCGCCTGATCCAGCCACTACATAGCTGAGATGTACGGTTTCAGCGGTATCTAATTGCTCAATGCTCTGCCGCACCATGCTGTTGGAAATACCAGGAAAAATGCCTGTGTTGACGATCGCCGTAACTCCTGCTGCTTCTGCTGCCTCTCGATAGGCGATCGCCTTGCGGGTAAAGGAGGGATGGTCGCTTACATCCACATAGTTCACACCTTCGTTGATGCACGTTTCGAGTACCCGTCCATCACGATAGTGAAAGGGCCCTGCACAGTGAATCACGACATTGCGGTTGCTGTCGCTACTGTCAGCTTGCAAACCGCGAATTACGGCTGTCAGCTTGTCCTGATCCTCTAAATCCAATTCAATAAATTGAACGTGCGAACCCAAATCAGGAATCTGTTTGGAATGCTGACTTCGACCTGTAATCGTAATTTCAGCATTGGTATGAGCAGCAATGTCAGCAGCAACATGGCTGCCAACTCGTCCCCGTCCGCCTAAGATTAAAACTCGCTTTGACATCACTAAACTTAAAAAAGGATCATTGCCCGAATCCATGATTTCCTTAAGAAACCACAGAGCAATTAATAGCGCTAATTAGGGCGAAAAACGGATTGTACAGTTGATTTAATCGACTCTCTCGCATCGCGTAAGGTTTGCACAAAGGGCTGCTGCGTTTGCAGGAACACGCGGGCACAGTTGCGTCCTGGCATTCCCGAAATCGAGCCACCGGGATGAGTGCCAGCTCCAGTGAGAAACAGCCCATCGATCGGCGTTTTGTAGTTGGCAATCTCAGGCAGCGGGCGGAAAAAGATCATTTGATCAAGGGTCATGTCGATGTGGTAGTAGTTACCGTTGACAGTACCCAACCGTTCGCCCAACTCAGCCGGGCTTTCAACCCGACGACCGATCGTGGCTGTTTTCACATTCGGCGCATAGTCTGCCAGCTTATCAATGACGCGATCGGCAACCTTATTCTTCAGTTCATCCGTCCAGCCTGTGCCATGCTG
>DATNQS010000498.1:0-16013 GCA_036703925.1 Candidatus Sericytochromatia bacterium | reverse complement strand
AACATCTGTACCCAGCTTGACTTTTTGAGCATGGATGTTGAGAATCAACTCCCGTCCTGACAAATCGGGGCGATCGACCAGCACTTGACGGTCAAAGCGACCCGGACGCAGCAACGCAGGGTCTAGCACTTCGGGACGGTTTGTAGCTGCCAAGACAATCACCGTCGCCTCGCCCACTGCAAAGCCATCCATTTCGGCTAGCAACTGGTTCAACGTTTGCTCGCGTTCGTCGTTGCCACCGTAAAAGCCACCGCTATTCCGAGACTTACCGATCGCATCCAATTCATCAATAAACACAATACAGGGAGCCTGCTTCTTCGCCTGCTCAAACAGGTCACGCACACGCGAAGATCCCACACCCACAAACAGTTCGACAAACTCAGAACCAGAAATGCTAAAGAACGGTACGCCTGCCTCACCTGCCACCGCTTTTGCCAGCAGGGTCTTACCAGTTCCTGGTGGACCGACTAACAGCACCCCCTTCGGAATCCGTGCTCCAATCTGGGTATAGCGCCCCGGAGTTTTTAAGAAATCGACAATTTCAACTAGCTCAGTCTTTGCTTCTTCGACCCCTGCCACATCAGCGAAGGTGACTTTTTCCGATTCCCCTTCTACATACACTTTGGCTTTGCTCTTGCCGATCGACAGTACGCCTTGCGGTCCACCGCCACCACTACGTCGGATAAAGAACTGCCAGATACCGACAAAAATCAGGGGTGGAATCACCCAGCTTAAAAGGCTACCAATCCAGGCATTTTTGGGTGGTGGCGTAGCCGCAAACTCAACGCCCTTTTCCTCTAGCAAGGTGGGCAAGCTCAAATCAAAGATGGGCGTAGTCTTAAACACCTGCCCAGGCTGATCATCACTCGTTTTTAATTGAAATTGAATCTGGTTTTGCCCGACTTGCGCTCGTTCGACTTCACCTTCCTGCACCTGGTGGATAAAGAGGCTATACGGCACCCCAGGAACCTGCGGTCCTAAGATGACAGGCAGTACAAAATTTGCTACCAACGATAGCCCAATCAGTCCCAGGAAGATGTTGCTGATCAGTCTAGAGCGTGGAGGAGTCGGTTGTTCTTTAATCGGCATGATTTGTCTAAGAGTCCTAAAAAGTGATGCGTTACTATCTGTGTGTAAAAGCGTAAAGTACCTGCATACAACCGTCTTCTAACTGTGGAAGTACTGTCTTTGCTGTGACCGGATTAAAGCCACGCTCTGTAAAAACCGCCACCCGTGCTGCTTACGGTCTACCACTGACTAGTACCTGGTTATAAGAAATTGCTACAAACGACTGCTCTAAAAGGTCTACAGCAATGTTTTTGGTCAGAGCGATCGACTTAAACAAGTAGCCGTTTGTTCTGCCTAGCAAGGTTAGACATTGAAGCCCTGTAAACAAATGTAACAAATTATTTACAGTAGCTGACGGTTTTCGATCGCTGACCCACCTTTTGCCCACTCTTATGCGGATATCAGCGACAAGCTTTTGTCAAAAAATAACTTATTCCGATTGACTTAACCCAAGATGTGCTAAAACTACGGTATCTCAATCAAAAAACAGGGTTTTGGTCAGTTTCATTTTCTAGCAGCTAGGAGCTTAGACCGTGGGGATTACCGTTGAAAACGTATCAAAGCAGTTCGGCACATTCAAGGCTGTTGAGGATGTCAGCGTTGAAATCAAGACGGGCTCGCTAGTGGCTTTGCTGGGACCGTCCGGCTCAGGAAAATCAACGCTACTGCGGTTAATCGCTGGGCTAGAAAAGCCTGACAGCGGCAAAATCTTGCTGACTGGTAAAGATGCAACGAGTGCCAGTGTGCAAGACCGCCATGTTGGGTTCGTCTTTCAGCATTATGCCTTGTTTAAGCACTTAACCATTCGCAAAAATATTGGTTTTGGTCTCGAAATTGCCAAGTGGAAGAAGAGTCGGATTGCCGATCGCGTGAATGAACTGCTGGATCTGGTGCAGTTGCGAGGATTGGGCGATCGTTATCCCTCTCAGCTTTCGGGTGGGCAACGGCAGCGTGTGGCGCTTGCTCGATCGTTGGCGATCGAACCAAATGTCCTGCTGCTGGATGAACCCTTCGGCGCACTGGATGCCAAGGTACGCAAAGATCTTCGTGTTTGGCTGCGGCATCTTCACGACAAAGTGAATGTCACCACTGTCTTCGTAACGCATGACCAGGAAGAGGCAATGGAGGTGTCTGACGAATTGGTGGTGATGAATCACGGCAAGGTTGAGCAGGTTGGCAGCCCGGCTGAAATCTACGATCATCCTGCAACGCCATTTGTGATGGGCTTTATCGGACCCGTTAACGTATTGCCCAGCCACTCCCAAATCTTTCAGAGCAATGGCATTGATCCAACGCGGTCTGAAACCTTCTTGCGTCCTCACGATATTCTGATCGAGACGGTGCCTGAAGCAGCAAGCGCCCCAGCAACCCTTGAGCGTTTAGTGCATTTGGGCTGGGAAATTCAGGCAGAATTAACGCTGGAAGATGGACAGACGATTAACGTGTTTCTTACACGCGAAAAGTTTGATGAATTGAACTTGAAGCCCAAACAACGGGTCTACTTGAAGCCGAAAAAGGCAAGGTCGTTTGTTCTTCAGGATGCTTGAGAAACGCATCACTTAACGGTTGACGCATGATTGAGTGATGACAGTCCTTCTATAAGACGGCTGGATCATATTCACTGGCTACTCCAGCCTTATCAGAGTCACGAATAGCAAAAGTACGCAAGCTAGAAGAGGCACTAGCAACACTAAGTCAGATTGCCAACCTAACCACTGAGGTCGCGATCGCCCCCCTCCTTGATGCCAAAAAGCAGCCCATGCCCTACATTGCCAGCAATGATATTACCGTCTTCAGCATTTTTGATACGGGCACAGGCACCATCAGCAGCTATCGGTTTGACACCCGCGATCCAAAGTCTGCGGTCGTCAAATTTGATGAATTCAGGCTGAAGAAATAAAGCGTTAGGGTTCACGCTTTATGATTGTGACTTTACGATTGAAGGGAGTACAAGAAATTAGGTCACGGCTCAAATCACCTAATTTAAACAACCTTAAACTCTCAACAGATAACCTCTTGGCAACCGTGTGCATTAGGGTTGTAGGGCAGGGGAAGCTGCCTAAGATTCAGCACTTTACATCTTTAATACTTTCCTGAATTCTTCCAATGTGGGAGCTGGCTTTATCCTATGAATCATTCGATGACAGTTTGAGCAAAGAACCATAAAGTCTCGCAATGGATCTAACTGGATCTTTTCTTTGTTTAGGCTCGATATTGGAACACAATGATGAGCCTCAATAAAATCCTTGCCTATTTGTCCATATCGAGCTTCAAAGTTAAAATCGCAAGCCTTGCAGGCATATCCTTGTAACTGCTTCACTCTTTTAGATAAACTTTTGTTTCTTTCAACGACCCTATGCATCCGGTATTTCGTCAAATCCTCAAACCATTCATTCTCCTTATTGTCAGAGTTCTGAATACTCCTCTCTAAAGCAACTTTCTCAAAAAGAGAAAAGTAAATATCGAGAAGTTTTTTGATGTCATCAGCTAATTTTGCATTGTCAGGAATTGCATTTTTATGGTACAGCTTAGATACAATATTGCCTGCTTCATATGCCAACCCTAATCTTCTAGCAGTTGTTTCTTTAGGGATAAAATCTAGCTTTAAGTCAAAGGGATCAGAAAAGTCTTTGACTGACTCATCTTCAAGAAAGTCTCGAAAAAGGATTGCCTGCTTTCTGAGCATATCTCTCGATACACCAAGTCCATATTTATCCCGCTTATCTGCAATACCTTGGTTTAAGGAGAGATAGACACCAGAACAGTCTACCCGAAATAAGTAAACACAGTAGAAGCCTGAAGTTACGGTTTCAGTTACTAATTTATTAAATATTGCAATCCAAGGAACTTTAGCCCAAGCACCGTTTCCTGCTGACGCTTTGACGCTGTAAATATCAGATAAAGCTAAAGCTGACTCTAAGAAGTTCGGGATGACATTTCTAAAATGAGCGGCAAATTTGTGCCCTTTGAAGGTCTCCTTGCTAGCTTCTGGATACTCAAGAAGAACTTTTTCTAATAACTCTTTAAGTACCATGCTCTACTTGCAAATGAAACTTCCTAACAAATATCTCCGATTATCCTATAGGCGATTCTCGGTAGGCAAATTTAAGTCACACAACTATCATTGGACTGAAATTTTTTGGATAAAACCCTAAAATTGATGAATAGGTAAACGTTTTCTGTTTAACGCCTTAAATCAATGACATAGACTGAAAATCTCTGTTTAAGATTCCGTATTGGGTGTTGAGGCAGACAAATTCACTATACTTGCTCTCTCCCGACTAACAGCTAAAGATATAGGATTTTTAAGATATTGAAAAAAATCATCTTCAGCTAGGGTATAGAGCTACCACGCTTGCCAACCACCTGATTACAACTTCTCTTGCTGGGGCTTTGAAGGCATCTATAATGGGGTGATCGCTTCGCATCTGGGTATTCTGCCTCAAGCCACGTTTCCGTTGCCAGATAGTAGTTCGGCAATCAACGGTTTTGATTTTGCAAGTTGGCTCACTGCCAGAATGGAAAAGCCGAGAAGGTTGCCTTCTATATCCACTCGTTCCATCACAGCATCGTGCTCTGTTTCCCTCATGTAGCCAGGGGCTTCAGAAAAAGTAACTTCCAAAAAGTCAGCTTTTGGATCAAACCAAACCTTTACTCGCTCTGCCATAGGTCATCTCCTTTTTTAGGCTTATCTGTGAAATAGCCAGTAATGATGAATGCATCGTCAGGTAAATATTTAGCAACCGTACAGAGCCACTTATCACCGATCGCCGTTTGAGTATAAAACCGATAAAGTAGTGCCGTACGATTATCGCTCCGAGATTTGCGTACCAATTGAGGATTTTTTAGAGTGTCAATCGAGTAAAGATCAATTACAGGCTGCTTGATAGGCTTTTAGGCTAAGACATCACACTTAATTGGGTTAAAGTCTGAAGTCTGTCGATCATACGGTTGGTACGGCATCAGCGATCGCGTTTAGACTAGAAACAACACCTTCCTGACTGAGCGACTCCCAGAATGCAAGTTCTCTTTAAAGTCATCCGCCAAGACCAAACCGCTGCGCCCAGAGTGGAAACCTTTACACTCGACGTTGATCCGGGCAGCACGATTTTGGACTGCTTAAACCGTATCAAATGGGAGCAGGACGGCACACTGGCATATCGCAAAAATTGCCGTAACACAATTTGCGGCAGTTGTTCCATTCGCATTAACGGTCGGTCGGCATTGGCGTGTAAAGAGAACGTAGGCAGTGAACTGGCACGTTTCCAGCAGTCAACGCCTGCGCCTTTGGACGGAACGGCAGATGAGACAGCGCAGCCCAATGCAGAGATGCCCACTATTACACTCGCACCGATGGGCAATATGCCCGTCATCAAGGATCTGGTAGTGGATATGCAAAGCTTTTGGTCTAACTTGAAAGCGATCGATCCTTACGTCAGCACTGCCGCACGACAAATACCAGAACGCGAGTTTTTGCAGACTCCAGAAGAACGAGCCAAACTGAACCAGACAGGCAATTGCATTCTTTGTGGTGCTTGTTATTCCGAGTGCAATGCGTATGAGGTCAATCCTAACTTTGTGGGACCCCATGCCTTAGCAAAAGCCTATCGTATGGTGGCTGACTCTCGTGATGATCAAACAGAAGCGCGGCTAGAAAAATATAACCAGGGTACAGACGGCGTTTGGGGCTGCACTCGCTGTTACTTCTGCAACTCGGTTTGCCCAATGGAAGTCGCGCCGCTAGATCAGATCAGTAAAATCAAAGGCGAAATCTTAGACCGCAAGGGCGCTCAGTCTAGCCGCATTATTCGTCATCGCAAAACGCTGATTGAACTGGTCAAGCAAGGTGGCTGGATTGATGAACGTCTCTTTGGTCTGAAAGTGGTGGGCAACTCCTTCCGTGATCTCAAAGGGCTAGCAAGCTTAAGTCCGTTGGGGCTACGGATGATTATGAAAGGCAAGTTTCCGCTCGGCTTCGAGCCATCCGAAGGCGCTTCTACCGTACGATCGCTCATTGAGTCCGTGCAAGTGCTAGAAGCATCCCAGGTGCAGCTTGAAACCCTTGCGGATACACCAGAGCCAGTCGGTGGTTAAAGCCTCTAGGTAGCGAACCTGTAAGTAGCTAAAGCAGCTAAAACGTGACAGCCGCTAGCGAAAATCCGTCAGTGGTTCCAACGGTTGTCCGTCACGGTTGTACAGCAGAATATCCCACTGCCCATTGGCGCTCGATTCAAAGGCGATCGTATTGCCATCAGCCGTGATGGTTGGATTGCGCACCTCTGCCTTCAGGTTTTCCGTCAAGTTACGCAACTGCCGTGTGTCGCGATCGTAGAGATAAATACCGGAGCGTCCTTCACGGGAGCCAGCAAACACAATTAAGCGACCGTTCTCCGAAATACCAGGGCTAGAAACGAGCAGATCGATCGCATTCAACCCTGGCAATTCCACCAAATTATGGACAATCGTGTCGTAGAGATACAGATTTTGACTGCCACTGCGATCAGATACAAAGACAATGTATCGCTCCAAGACTCGCGGTTGCAGATCGGCGAAACTACTGTTGAGACTACGACCACCTGGATCAAACGGAAAATTGACTAGTTGGGGACCGCAGCCACTCAAGACGGTGGCAAAACAGAGCATAAATGAGAGACGGCACTGCACAAATGAATCAGGGATGAAGGATAAAGAGTGAAGAGTTTTGAGTTTTGAGTTTAGTTTTCCTAGCCTCCTTGTCTTCACTATGCCCTCTAATTCCCCTGCCCCCTAGGCTACCCCTACTTCTCACACCTGCTAAGGAAAAGCTTGCGATCGCCGTCCATCAGGCATATCTGATTCTACATTTGGTCCTCGATCCATCACTTCAATATCCCACTGCCCTCGACCGCCTGTTTCAAAGGCAATATAACGTCCATCAGGGCTAATGCTAGGGTTACGAAACCAACCGCGATAGTGGGCAGTCAGTACCTGCGGTTGCTGGAGTACGCGATCGTACAGTTCGATTTCAGGACGAACGCTATCGCTAGCAATATAAACAATGTAGCGTCCCGTGTAGCTCAAACTGGGTGACTCTGCAATCGCGTCGCTCCGATTCAAGCGAGGCAACGACACAACCTGCCGTTCCTTCAAGTCGTACAGCAAAATACCACGATTGCCGCTACGGTTTGAGACAAACGCCAAAAAGCGACCATCACCACTAAGGGCTGGCTGCTCATCGTTATAGCGACTATCAAACTCAGCAGAAATGGTTGGAGGGCTGTCTGCTTGACTGCAAGATCCTAGCAGTAGACCGATCAGACTTAAAGACACACTCACAGTGCGCCAAGTCCAGCCCTTTCGCTCAACATTACGGCTCACCCTTACGGTAGCCTCAAGGGGCTTACCCAAGCTTGCCAGTCCTCACGTACACAACGCTAAAAACGTCTCCAGATTAGAGCCTAACCCTTAACTTGAAGGATGAAAGACTGCCTTTTTAGCTAACCCTTCAAAAATATTTGACACTACCGTTAGTAGTTACCCCAGTTATCCTCTTCATCAACATCGACTGGGCGGTAATCGACATACTCTGAGGAAGACGAACCATTCCTTACATCACGTCGCTCTCGGGGTGAAACGTCATCACCAGTCGGACGAGATCGCTTTGGTCGGGCTGCTGATGTTGGTGGCTGATTGCCTGAGCGCGAAGGAGAGGTGCTACGACTACGAGCAGGTCTGTCATCCCAAAGGTCTGAGTCTTCACGGCTGCTGGGTGCATCAAACGACGCATCGGTTGAGCGAGGACGGCGCTTACGAGTGCGATCGCCTGTACCCGTGCCCAGACGAGCTTCACCAGTACGACTAGTCGAACGACGGCGCGACTCCTCTTCGTACTCATCACGCTCAGAGCGCGCATCGCGAGTACCCCGGATACGCCGAGCAGCGGGGCGGTCTTCGTAAGGATTCAGCTCTTCCAGATCGGCTCGGTAGACCCGGCTCACTGGACGCTCATCGTCAACGATTGGCGTATTCCGCTTTGCCTGTTCTGTAGCAGCGCCACGCAAACGAATACTTTCATAAGCAAAGAAAATAGCGGTACCCGCCAGCAAAAACTGGTTGAACTGCAAGATCGGGTCGAGTCGCCAGCCTTGAAAGAAGAGAATGCCACCACAGAGAAGCGCGATCGCAGCAAAGAAAATATCATGATCGCGAGCAAGGCGAGGGCGCAATGATCGCAGCGCATACAGACCAGCACCGGAGGCTGCCAGCGCAATGCCCACAAAACTTGCCCAATTCAGTGAGGCGTTTACCATCGCATCCCTTCTCCTAAGTACATCCTATGTTAACGACTGATGCCCAAAATCTCCAACAAATCTAAGTAAGAAAGAGAGCTTCATACAGAATACTCCCAACCAGAGCTAGCAGCAAAAAGTAATGGCTGACGCGCAACCAGGTGTCTAGCGTCATACAGCATAGTAAGGAACTGATGCCGCTGGAACGTCTCCCAATGTTCAGGCTAGCCCAAATTCTATAGCCTTGTCTGTAAAGCTAGCTGGTGCGATCGCAGCGTTGAGCTAATGCCACTTGTGCAAATCGCAAAAGCAAAACCCTGACATCGCCTTCAAAAACAGCTTATGAGTTCTGCTTGCAAGACGACTCAGGGCTTCACTCCTTTGCAGGTTCGCTCTGGTATGAAGTAGAACGCACTGCACATAACCTTTGATCAGTGCCTTTGACAGATGCCTTTGAGCGAACATTTTACGCCTGCGCAGTCGATCGCTCTGGGAATGACTTATCCACTTACTAACTCATCCACTCAGCACCAAACCTTCTTCCTGCCACTACTGCACCAGATTAACGTCGAATTTTATCTTGCTGGCTAATGAAAAGCGCCCCAGCGAAGATTCCTCCAACCACAACAGTACCTGCCAACAGGCTGATGAAAAAGTTCATTAAAGAAGGAGTCATATTAGTTTGCCTCTTTGGTACAACATTACTGTAAGCATCATTTTAACGGTCTGTTACACACTTGAGAAGCGGCAGCAAAAGGTTTTTAACCACATCAGCACAATTTTCTTACGGGCAGGCACTTGAATGGCGCTAAAATCAATGAGAAAGCTGTTTACAATGCTTAAAACTTTCTTCTGATATGGACTTTGTCGCGATCGCCACGTTGGTTCTGGGTCTACTGCTCGGTGCTATGACCTTTCTGTTTATCTTCCGTATCGTGCTGACCTGGTATCCCCAGGCTGACCTGACTCGCTTTCCGTTTAATGTCATTGCAGTGCCGACCGAACCCTTTCTGGCACCGTCCCGCAAGGTAGTGTCGCCGATCGGCGGTGTCGATATTACACCCATTCTTTGGGTTGGCATCTTTAGCTTTGTGCGCGAAATTCTTTTGGGGCAGCAGGGGCTTTTGACGATGATGCTTCAGGGAAAAAGCTTTTGAGGAATAGAGGGAAAGGGATACAAGGGTGAGGGATAAAGTTTGATGGCATAAGCCTCTGCTTCCACCTCTAATCCAAAACTTTTCTCTCAAAAAGCTTCTCTGCCTCACTGCTTCTTGTCTTACCCGTCCTGAGCTTTCTGCATCATTTGTTCGACAAAGTTTGTGTACACATCCCCTTTCTGAAAGTCTGGGTTATCCAGGATCTTTTGATGAAAGGCGATCGTGGTGGGTAAGCCAGTGACAGCACACTCACGGAGTGCGCGGCGCATTCGTTTGATGGCAGCAGGGCGATCGTGCCCCCACACAATGAGTTTGCCAATCAATGAGTCGTAGTAGGGTGGAATTTCGTAGTCAGTATAGACATGAGAGTCCATCCGCACACCGGGGCCGCTAGGCGGCAAGTAACCACTGATACGCCCAGGATGGGGACGAAAGTTGTGTTCAGGGTCTTCTGCATTGATGCGGCACTCGATCGCGTGCCCCCGCAGCATGACTTGATCCTGCGTTAAGCTCAATGGCTCGCCCTGGGCAATCCGAATTTGTTCAGCAATGAGATCTAGCCCTGTCACCATCTCTGTGACGGGATGCTCTACTTGAATCCGGGTATTCATCTCCATGAAGTAAAACTCGCCAGACTGGTCAAGCAGAAATTCGACCGTGCCTGCACCCACATAATTAATCGATTTTGCTGCCATGACAGCGGCTGTGCCCATTTTTTCGCGCAGCGTAGGAGTGAGCGCAGGACTCGGTGATTCTTCGAGCAGCTTTTGGTGACGGCGTTGGATCGAACATTCCCGCTCACCCAGATGGATTACGTTGCCGTGGGTGTCTGCAAGAATCTGAAACTCAATATGGCGCGGCTTTTGGACAAACTTTTCCAGGTAAACACCGGCGTTGCCAAAGGCGGCTTCTGCCTCTCCCTGTGCTGCTGCAAAAAGCTTACCCAATTCGCTTTCTTCTTGCACCAGGCGCATCCCCCGCCCACCACCGCCTGCTGTGGCTTTGATGATGATGGGATAGCCTATTTTACGAGCGATCGCCTGAGCCTCTGCCTCATCTAACAAGAGTCCAACACTACCGGGCACTGTGGGTACACCGACTCGCTGCATCGTCTTTTTTGCCGTTGACTTGTCACCCATCGATCGAATTGAATCCGGTGAGGGACCAATAAACACGATCTGGTGATCGGCACAAATTTCGGCAAAGCGGGCATTCTCTGCTAGAAAGCCGTAACCGGGATGAATTGCCGTCGCATTACGAGTCAACGCCGCCGCAATGATATTGGGAATATTCAGATAGCTTTTGTTACTCGGTGGTTCGCCAATACAAACGGACTCATCAGCAAGCTGGACGTGGAGCGAGTGGCGATCGACCGTTGAATGAACCGCAACTGTAGCGATCCCCATCTCCTCACACGTACGGAGAATACGAAGAGCGATTTCGCCACGATTGGCAATCAAAACTTTTGAAAACTGCATTCTTAATTGTTGGGTTCTGTAATAAGTAGAATAAACGCTTCTGTGAACCCCTGGAAGAGGTGGCTAAGGATCAAGGATCAAGGTGAAGGTCTAAAGGCTAAAGGATATAGACAGCCAGCCTTTTAACAGCAGAAAGCAAAAGCACAGCATCTCTCTATTCTTTGCACTCACACGTATTGTTAAGCTGACGCATCACGGCAGGGGCAAGTCCGCCCCAGAGAGGCGTGTTTACGTCAGCGGTTCGTAGTCCTTCTGCGATCCAGGAGTTACAGGTTTTGAGGCTAGAGTAGCGTCCCGTAGCAGCGTAGAAACTACTATCGCCATCTTGCCCGGTGCCAATGCGTAAAGGCTTGCCCTCATTCGTTTGAAACGAGGCTTTGATAAAGTGCATCAGCTTGAGATAGTTGCCTTTGTTCAGGCTAATACACCTGAGGGTTTCGTTGGAATATTGAGGAACGGACGGGTGTCCTTTGACAAAGAGTGCAGCGGGGTTTTGTAAGAGGAGCGATCGCAGCGCGCTAAAGATGTTGATCTTATCCCAGGAGGGTGTTTCAAGATAGAAGATGCGATCGCCCCAGCCAAATTGCAGATAGCGGTAGTTAGTGGATGCCTGTTTGCCAAGAGCTGCCAGATCGAGATGCTGGCTCCAATCAAACTCCTCATTGCGGACTGGCACAAAAAAGTTAGTGTGCATCGCGCCGCCAGAAACGTAAACACTGAACCGACAGTCTGCTGGCTGGGGCGAAGCGTGCCATTGGCGTGGGGTAAGGGCGGCAACCGTCAGTAGCGCGATCGCCGTTAGCGTACCGCACAGCCCATAGAACCCGACTCGCTTCCAAACAGACCGATCCGTCATCAATGCGCCAAACGTAGTGAGTTAACCTACTATGAAGCAACGCGCTCACCCTTAAGTGACCTTAACTGCATTAGTTTAGGACAAGACCGCTGAATGCTGTGGGCAATCACTTGCAAAGGCGTTAAGGAGGTGAATGCCGCGAGGCTTTCAATATCTATCCTACGCCCATTCGTTAGCTGACGGCTGTAGGGTTGATTGAAGGGTTGGTTCTTCACCCGCTATTTCTTGTGACCTGACTATGGTGAAACAACGGCTTTTTCTTGGCTCTGTCGCCTTTGGCATCAGTTTTGGCATCAGTTTTTTGACGGGTCGTGGTGTTGGCTCTGCGATCGCCTCCGGTGTCACAACGATGGCGGCAACCGTGGTGGCAGCAGCAGTAGTCGATCGGCAGCAGAATCGACACGCATACAGCAGAATTGCCGACCTCAAACATCATATCCAGGCGTTGCAGCAACGACGTGCAGAAGCCTATCAGGCATATATGCAGCTAGAAGCTGAAAAAGAGCACCTGGCGATTAGTCTGAACACGCTGACGTTTCAGTCTGGTCAGCCACCGTTTCAGCCTGAGCAACGCTACATGATGGGGTCGCCTGTACCCAGAATGTTGCCTGCATCCCCTAGAGCGCTAAGTTGGAATTTAGCCGCATCCGCAGGGTCAGAGCCGTCAGGTAATGCGAGTAAACCCAGGGTGCCAGCATACGAGCTACCAACCGAGATCTCAGCCAGTGGTGCAGTCGCCAGTAGCCCAGATTGGGGGCGATCGGACACACAAATTAGCCCACAGATTTTGTCGGACGCTGCTGCTACCAAACAGAAAATTGAAACCAGCCTGGCTGCACTTCAGACAGAACTAAGCCAGATTAAGGGTCACATTACCGACCACCGCCAAACACGAGAGAAACTCTCACGCGATGTCGCCGATGCTAGGGAAGAAAAACGTCAACTCGATGCGACAGTAAAAACCCTGCGGGGTGAAGTTCAGGATTTAGAGACCTGTCGGGTAGAGCTAGAGCAGTTTTTAGCCTATGCAGAAGCAAAGAAACAAGAGTTAGAATCTGGCTCCAATCCACTTCAGGAAGCGCTCAAGCAGTTGCAAACACAAGTTGAGTCGCTGCAAGAAGAACTGCGTGAACTGGAGGTGCAAATCCTCGATCGCCGTAGCCAAAAAGAGTTGCTCGAACAACAGTTAGCAGCGCTCAACGCGCTACAGCAAGCTTCCCAAGCCCCATTGGTGCCAGAGGAGATTGAGGTAACCAGCAAAAATGGTAGTGCCAAGCAGGGCAGTAGCAACAATCAGGCTGATGCAACCGCAGTGGTACGTGCCAAGAAGACGATCGCGCCTCAGGAGACGGCAGCCAAACGCCCGACCACGATCGCAAAGCCTGCCCGTCCCATCAAGTCCGGTTCGGCTCAGTTCAGCGCGGCGGCGGTACTGCCAGAGCCGATTATTGGTGACAAGCCCTCAACAGAGTTGCCAAATGAATGGACTGAATTTATGGTGCAGTCGCCAGAGTACGAACTGCAAGTGCTGAAAGTCATTGTCGAGCAAAACAATCCAGCAGCCATGCTGAAGCACATTGCCGAAGAAAATTTGACCATGCCCGAGCTATTGATTGACTCCATCAACGAACGGGCACTGGAAACGATCGGCGATCTTTTGATTGATGCGAATGCCGGAGCCGGATCAGCCGCGATCGTGCGCGACCACCTTAAAGCAGTTAAAAAGCTGCTGAGAACTTACGAATACTTGGTGAATTAGGCTGCCAGCGCTTAATGAGGGAGCGATCGGGCGATAGCAACGGTGACCGATCCTGATTGCCCTGCGTTGCGAACGATCTGCTTGGGAACGTAGAGAGTAGGTGTTGGGGATCGGGGGGCGGGGATCGGGTGTTGGGAATTGGGGGGCGGGGAGTGTCGCTTGCTTGATTCGCCTTGCGGCAGTTTCTTATGCTTCTGTTGCCCCTCTTCGCCGCTTCTCCTCTCCTCTGCTCCCCCTGCCCCTCTCTCTCCTCCCTCCCAATTTGCCAGAAGCGCAGCAGCTTCAGCAACGCTGGGTGTACCTATAGCGGTTAGGATTGCGCCCGATGGATGAGGCACAGCGACTGATCGCAGTTGGTCAGCCGAAAAGCAGTGCAAAGGCAGATGGCGATCGTGGCAAAACTCGATCAGTCCCGCTTCATCGGCTTTCGTGTTAATGGTGGCAATACCAGCGATCGCGTCTTCTGACAGGTTGTGTGCCTGAAAGACGGCAAGAACTGCCTGCTCAATCAGTCTCTTAGACGTGCCGCGCTTACAGCCAATGCCCACCCAGAAAACTCTGGACGGGCATGGTATCGTTTCACGTTTAGCTGCTACCAACCCAGCCTCTAGCCTCTCAGATCAACGTTATTTAACTGACGTAATGCCGCTGCTTTAGCGACTTGAGTTGTCATCGTCTCCTTGCTGGCAGTGAGAGAGAGTTCCAGCATCGGCGTTTGCATGACAGCATTATTTGCCAGCGTAAACAGGGGGTTTGAGAGAATGCCTGCTAGCGAGGTAACAATCACTGTCATCACTAGACCAACCTGGAGCGATCGCAGTCCTGGCAGATCCCAACTGATGGGGGGATAGTTCTTCACAGACTCAGACATCTCGTGCGGTTCTTTAACCACCATCATCTTGACGACACGGATGTAATAGTAAATCGAGATCACGCTAGTCACTAGCCCCAGCAGCACTAAGCCATACGCACCAGCTTGCCAACCAGCCCAGAAGAGATAGATCTTACCGAAAAAGCCTACCAGTGGTGGAATGCCGCCCAAAGAGAGCAGACAGATGCTCAAGCATAGCGTCAAGAGCGGATCTTTCTGATATAAGCCTGCGTACTCGCTGATCTGGTCGGTACCCGTTCGTAGAGAGAATAAAATCACGCCGATAAACGCGCCCAGGTTCATGAACAGGTACGAAAACAGGTAAAAGAGCAAACTGGCGTAGCCAGCATCGCTATTGATGACCAACCCGATCATGACAAAGCCAGCCTGACCGATCGAAGAATATGCCAGCAGCCGCTTCATGCTGGTTTGTGCCAGTGCGACAACGTTTCCTAAGATGAGGCTTAGAATTGCCAGCACCGTCATAACCAGATGCCACTCGTCTGTTAGCAAGGGGAATGCTGTCACCAACAGGCGAATTGCCAGAGCGAAACCAGCCGTCTTAGAGCCAACAGAGAGGAACGCAACGACCGGTGTAGGCGCACCTTCGTACACGTCTGGAGTCCACTGATGGAACGGGACAGCTGCGATTTTGAACGCAATGCCCGCGATCGCAAACACTAGTGCAATCACCAGCCCTAGCGACTGTAAAGAGCCTGTCTCCGCAATGTTAGCGGCAATACGGCTGAGCGTTGTTTCACCGCCCGACAACCCATACAGCAGCGAAAGACCATAGAGGAAAATGGCAGAACTGGATGCCCCAATCAGCAGGTACTTTAACGAGGCTTCATTCGAGCGGGGATCGCGCTTGGTATAGCCCGTCAGAAGGTACGACGCAATACTCAACGTTTCAAGCGAGACGAAGATCATGACCAGTTCATCTGCACCCGACAGAAACATCCCGCCGATCGTCGCGGTAAGTAAAATCGACAGAAACTCTGCCAGAGCGGTACCAGACTGATTGATGTAGCTGACCGACATCAAAATGGTGATCACTGCCGATAACGCAATGATGCCCCGGAAAAGGACGCTCAACGAATCACCGTTGAAGCTTCCCAGAAAGGCGATCGGATCAGCCGCATCCCACTGATAGTAGAGGGCAACCACAGCAGCCAAAAGCCCTGTGATCGCGACAGAGGGTGTCCAACGCGAGGAGGCAGTTCGCCCTACAATCAAGTCCCCCACAATGACAAGCATGAGGGTAAGAATCACAATGCCTTCTGGCAGAATGGCCCCGGTATTGAGTTGGGCAGCAAGCGTGGCAAAATCCATGAGGTCTAGCTCTATGAATACGATGTTAGGGTTACGTTAAGAGGACACGCGATCGTTCTCATTGAATGAACAAGGAGGCGCACGAGTCAGAAATCCTCTACAGTGGATTCTACATCGCAATTTGCTGTAGCGCTGTAGTTGGTCGCATTGGGTTTCTCACATTGGGTTTAAATTTAGCTTCAGCAGGCTCGTTCGATACACAATTCGTTTCCTGGTAGTGCCTA
>DATNQS010000497.1:0-9040 GCA_036703925.1 Candidatus Sericytochromatia bacterium | reverse complement strand
ACGGCTTTGTCTTTGACCGTCACCTTCGCCATTGAAGCTTGGAACTTCTTCATGTCGAGGTTCAAAGATAGCCCTTCATCTTGTTTCAGGTCTTGAATGAACAGACCCCTTTCTCGCAGAGCAGTACGGGCATCACTAATGGTATTAGCAACGATTTTTTCTTTTTTAGCGTTTCCTTTAACGTCTTGAACACGAGCAACGAAGGTAGGCATAGTGGATACCAAAATAGCAAAATGATTAAACCGATCAACCCTGCACGCCCTTAGTCGACTTATAGCACTTCAGGCACTAGGGAGAATGAGACTAAGGTAAGCGTACTTTGAGATGTTGATAACAGATTGTACTGCTGCAAAGAAGCGATCGCTCAACGAACAAGGAGCCAAAGCGGCTAGCGTCCAGTTAAGAATGCTGTTAAAGCATGACCAACCTTTGAAGCGATCGCGCAATTAACTTTAGCTGGCAAAACACAGTGGATAAACTACTATCGTCTAGCGGCTCCAGCAGGTGCTGCACCCGCAGGCGCTCCACCAATAAGCCGCTGAATTTCATCAGGACGTGATGTTTTTGACATCGCAGCTTCAAAAGAAATTAGACCTGCCTTGTACTGGTCAGCGAGTACCTTCTCCAGGGTTTGCATTCCAATCTTGCCCCCCGTTTGAATCGCGGAGTAGATCTGAGCCGTTTTGCCTTCTCGGATCAGGTTTGAGATTGCAGGTGTGATAATCATAATCTCCTGCGCCATAATCCGACCGTATTCACCTGGTTTGGGATTTTTCTTTGGTACTAGAGTTTGGCTAAAGACCGCTACAAGTGAGTTAGACAATTGGACTCTTACCTGTGTCTGCCGCTCGGAGGGAAACACGTCAATCATCCGGTCAACGGTTTGCGAGGCTGAACTAGTGTGTAAGGTGGCGAAAACAAGGTGCCCTGTTTCGGCGGCAGAGATAGCGAGAGAGATCGTTTCTAGGTCACGCATCTCACCAACGAGCACAATGTCAGGATCTTCACGCAGAGCCGCTTTGAGTGCGTTAGCAAAACTCTTAGTATCTTCGCCTAGCTGGCGCTGGTGTACTAGACTTTTAATGGGTTCGTAGACAAATTCGATCGGGTCTTCGATCGTCAGAATGTGTTCAGCACGGGTGCGGTTGATCAGGTCGATCATGGCAGCCAGAGTGGTCGTCTTACCAGAACCAGTAGGTCCAGTCACCAGGATCAAGCCTCTGGGTTTTTCGGTCATGTCGCGGACAACATCTGGAAGACCGAGTTTCTCAAAATTAGGGATCTTTGAGCTGAGTGCTCTTAAGCAAGCGGCGTAGGTGCCTCGGTCTTTGTAGACGTTGACCCGGAACCGCGCCAAACCGCGTACCCCATAGGAACAGTCCAGCTCCCAGTTTTGCTCCAAATTTTTTCGCTGTGTGTTATTGAGCATACTGAAAATCAGCCGTTGACATTCTTCAGCCGTAAGTGACTGGTCGCCGATCGGCTGCAAGTGACCGCTGATGCGAAAGTACGGTGGCAGACCAGCCGTCAGGTGCAAGTCGGAGCCACCCATCTCGATCAACTGCTCCATCAGGTCTTCAATCATCAACTCCATAGAGCTTGCTCCTTTGGGGAATAGTTTAGTGCGTTGCTGATCGTCTGCCATTGACGGAACGATCGTCTGATCTAGAAAACGATTACATGGTTCAAAGAATGTGAACAGCTAGGCATATAGTCTACCCATTCATCATGCCTGAACCCTCAGAGTTGAAATGATTTTTTTGATTTAATGAGTGTGATTGCCAACCAAAAACTAACAACAAAGAACCAACTGTTTCCTAAGCTTTCAATTTCTAATCTTGAAAGCGTTGGGTCATACAGTACGGACAATCGAGCCACTCTTGTTTGAGGTCGGCGCTGCAAACGCGGCAAGTCAATGCAGACTTACGTTTGGCGCGTAGTTCAGCTTCTAAGCCAGTATCAGTAAAGGTGACTCGTTCAACCTCCTCAAGCGTCGTTTGACCAGTGCGAACAAGATTCAAGCTATACGCCAATAGCGTCTGCATGCCCTCCTCAACAGCAACCTCCTTGATTGCTTCGGTAGGAGCACCATCAGTAATAAGGTTTTGTAGCCGTTCAGTAATGCGCATGACTTCATAGACACCGGAACGTCCTTTATAGCCAGCTCCACCACATTTGGCGCAGAGTTGGTTGCGCGATCGCGCTTCCTGAATCTCGTTTGGTTGTAAAAAGTTAGCTTTATAAAGCGTCAGCTCACCTTCATTAGAGGCAGATAAACCAAAGCGGGCTAACTCTTCTCTGGTGGGCGTGTAAGGAATACGGCACTCACTACAAACGCGGCGCATTAGTCGTTGTGCCACTACTCCCAGTAGAGCACCAGAAACCATGAAAGGTTCAACGCCCATTTCATCCAGACGAGCGATCGCACCCGCTGCATCATTGGTATGCAGTGTCGTTAACACTAAGTGTCCGGTCAAAGCCGCTTCGATCGCCGTCTTCGCCGTCTCTCGGTCACGAGTTTCACCCACCAGAATCACATCTGGATCTTGACGCAGAAAAGCTCTCAGGATGGCAGCAAAGTCCATCCCCTTCTCTCGAATCACCTGTACCTGCGTCAAACCAGGTAAGGAATATTCAATTGGGTCTTCGGCTGTGCTGATATTGACACCCGGATCGTTGCGTTCTGCCAGTGCCGAGTAGAGTGTCGTCGTCTTCCCAGATCCCGTTGGACCTGTTACTAGAATCAAGCCAAAGGGTCGCCGCACCATCTCTTGCACAATTTGCAGCGATTCCGGGTCGGTGATTAGTTTATCCAGCCCTAGCTGTGTCGCAGAGTTGTCAAGAATCCGTAACACAACTTTTTCACCGTAGCGGCTCGGCAGTGTGTTAACCCGAAAATCGACTTTGCGACCGTCGTAAATACGACGAATCCGACCGTCTTGAGGTGCGCGGCGTTCAGCAATATCGAGCTGGGCGATAATTTTGAAGCGAGCCGTAACAGCGGGAATAATCTTTTTTGGGAAGGGTTCGGCGAATGGTTCTCTTAGCACACCATCTTTACGAAACCGCACGCGCAAAGTTTCTTCCTGCGGCTCAATATGGATATCTGAAACACCTTCTTGGAGCGCCTTGATCATGATCTTGTTGACTAGGGCAATGACAGGTGCAGCTTCGGCATCTGAAACATCCAGGTTGGCATCATCTTCATCAGGAGCATCCTGCAAATCTAGGTAGCCCAGCCCTTCAAGATCCTTGTTGACATCAACTTTGGACTGATCTTCGAGTTGCTTATCGCGCTTCTCTTTCTCGTCTAGATATTGATTAATGAGGCGGCGATAATCTTCTACCGTAATGACGAGCCGCTGTAACGCCAATCCTTGAGGGCGCAGGCGACGATTCAGGTCATCCTGAGCCTGTAGGTTATCTGGGTCAACCATCGCCACTAGCACGAACGGTGGCTGATTGTCACTCTTGGAGAGCGGTACCAGGTTATAACGACGGCATAGATCGATCGGGATTAGCGTATCGATCAACTCGCTTACTTGAGTGCTAGTAATCTCGCTGACCTCAGGGTCAAGTGACTCTACACCATAGAGAATCTTTAACTCAAAGAGCTGCTGCTTCTTATATTGACGGAGTAGATCAGGCGGCAGTTGTTGCCCTGTGATTGACTCCAGCACGTCGAGCAGTGCTTTGCCAGACTTGCGGCTTTCGATCAGCGCCTGTTGCATCTGGGCATTGTTGACATAGCCAGACTGGACGAGCTTGTTGCCAAAGGGAGAAAAATTATTCTGGACGACGAGCGCACGACGTGGAGAAGAAGAGTTAGTCATAGCGAGTTGAAGAAGGTCTCCTGGTTTATTAGAATATGCCCACAAAACTTACAAAGAATCTCTAAAGTACTGTCTACATCTTTCGACAATCGACCTACAGACCTTTTTCTTACCAACTGTGACACCAAGACTAAGCAACGATCGAGTCACCAAAACCGATCCGCTAAATTATGCCTACTAACTGCTGAATCGAAAAACTCAATGCCATGTGGCTTATCGCCTAGCTAAAGTCGCTGCGTGTGAGTTCGAAAGGAAACCGCGATCGACTAAGCCATAAAATTGAGTCAGCCGTAACCTATATAAATGAAACCATTAGGACTCAGCTGTCTAACCTGGCTAATGATGTCAAATTTTAACTTGATCAAAATCATAGCCCCTACAGTCTAGTTCGTTAGACGTTTGCAAGATGTTTCGTTTGAGTGAGCGTGCGATCACGTAGTAATTAGGCTGCATAATGCATCTGACCCACTTTAGACTCGATACAATACTTTGTATCGGTCTGAACACAAAGCGGCATCCAACATTTGTGTCGCTTGTGTTGCCACGCAAATTAGATGCGATCAGGCGAATTCCTGCCATCGCTTCATTCTCAAAGCGTATAGGATTAAGTCTGGTAGCCGACCAAGCAGTCTTGAGGATTGGGATGAAACAGCAATGATTGATGAAGAAAATCAGCATGAGAGTGCACAAAGTTCAACATCTGGCACATCAGAGGCTTCGATGAATGCCGTTGATGCCTCGCTCCCAGATGGCTTTGGTGGAGAGCCTGCGATTGACTCTACCCTAACCGATAGCGACGTGACGGGTGTTTCTGTCGAGAACGCACAGGCTACAGTCGTGAATGAAGAACCGCTTCCGAGCCATGGTGGTTCGGCTGCATTGGCAGAAAAGGACAGTGAAATCAATCTGCTGAGAGCGCAGCTAGAGGAACGCACTGGTCAATACGTACGTATTGCTGCCGATTTTGATAACTATCGCAAACGGACCCAACGAGAAAAAGAGGATCTAGAGCTACAAGTAAAATGCTCAACGATTAATGAATTGTTGCCGGTGGTTGATAACTTTGAGCGCGCTCGATCGCACATCAAGCCTCAAACGGAGCAGGAAACAACAATTCACAAAAGTTATCAAAGTGTTTATAAGCAACTGGTTGACTGCCTCAAGCGGATTGGGGTGGCACCTATGCGCTCTGAGGGTAAAGAGTTTGACCCAGCTCTTCACGAAGCTGTCATGCGGGAGCCGACTGATCAGCATCCTGAAGGCACTGTGATGGAAGAACTAGTCCGTGGCTATGTCTTGGGCGAACGTGTGCTACGCCATGCGCTAGTGAAAGTTGCTGCTGCCCCAGAGCCCGTGATAACCTCTGAGGAGACTGATCAGAGTGGTGCAGAAACCTAATTTTGCTTGATACGTTTAATTCCAAATTTAATTTGGGAATGCTTGAAAGCAGCACAGGCGAATGCCGTTTTCGTTGAAGAACCTTTCAGCTTAACTCTTTGCCTGTGCTTTCAAGTATCCACGTCCACCCCACGTATTCTTACCGCCACTTGTTATGGGAAAAGTCATTGGTATCGACCTGGGCACGACAAATAGCTGCGTTGCTGTTTTAGAAGGCGGTCAACCGATTGTCATCTCTAACTCAGAAGGCGGACGAACCACACCAAGCATGGTTGGCTTTGGCAAAGTTGGCGATCGACTCGTTGGTCAACTTGCTAAACGGCAAGCCGTTACTAATGCTGAAAATACCGTTTTTAGCATCAAGCGCTTCATTGGTCGCCGTTGGGAAGACACCGAAATGGAGCGATCGCGCGTTCCTTATAATTGCGTTAAAGGCAAGGACGATACGGTCGATGTGCAGATTCGTGGGCGCAACTTTACGCCCCAAGAAGTCTCCGCAATGATCCTGCAAAAGCTTAAGCAGGACGCTGAAAATTACCTGGGCGAACCTGTGCAGCAAGCTGTGATCACGGTGCCTGCTTACTTTAGCGATGCTCAACGACAGGCAACCAAAGATGCTGGCACGATCGCAGGGCTGGAAGTGTTACGGATTATCAACGAACCAACTGCGGCTGCACTTGCCTACGGCATGGAAAAGCAAGATCAAGACCAATGCATTCTGGTTTTTGACTTGGGCGGCGGCACCTTTGACGTATCAATCCTCCAAATGGGCGATGGCGTTTTTGAAGTTAAGGCTACATCTGGTAATAACCATCTGGGTGGCGATGACTTCGACGATTGCATCGTTCGTTGGATGATCACCAGCTTTAAAGACCAGGAAGGCATTGATCTGTCGATCGACAAAATGGCGCTTCAACGGTTGCGTGAGGCGGCTGAGAAAGCAAAGATCGAACTCTCGGGTACGCTCACAACCTCGATCAATCTACCGTTTATCACAGCGGATGAAACAGGACCAAAGCATCTAGAAATGGAGCTGAATCGCTCGACGTTTGAAGAATTGGTCAGCCATCTAGTAGAAGGTACAATCAAACCAACCGAGCAGGCACTCAAAGATGCTGATTTGACCATTGATGCTATCGATCGCATTTTGTTGGTAGGTGGCTCTACTCGTATCCCAGCTGTGCAAGATGCCATCCGCAAACACTTCAACAACAAGGCCCCGGATCGCTCAGTAAATCCGGATGAAGCGGTTGCCTTGGGTGCTGCCATTCAAGGTGGTGTTTTGGGCGGCGAAGTTAAAGATCTGCTGCTGCTCGATGTAACGCCTCTTTCTCTTGGGATCGAAACGCTGGGTGAGGTCTTTACCAAAATTATTGAGCGCAATACGACTATTCCTACCAGCAAGACCCAAGTATTCTCAACAGCAACGGATGGACAAACGTCTGTTGAAATCCATGCTCTTCAAGGCGAACGAGCAATGGCGAAGGATAACAAGAGCTTAGGTAAATTCCAACTTAATGGCATTCCTCCAGCCCCACGTGGTGTTCCTCAAATCGAAGTTTCGTTCGACATCGACGCAAATGGCATCCTCAAAGTAGCTGCGCTTGATAAGGGCACAGGTCGAGAGCAGAGCATTTCAACCACTAATACAGGTGGTTTAAGCTCCAGTGAAATTGAGCGGCTTCGTCTTGAGGCAGAACTCTTCGCCGATGAAGATGAGCGTCGCAAGAAGCTAGTTGCATTTAAGAATCAGGCAGACAGTTTGTTCTACAGCTATGAGGATACGCTGCGCGATGCTGGTGACTTCATTGCGGATGACCTTAAAGTGCGGGCATTGGAAAAAGTGACGGACTTGAGAGCCGCTGTTGCCAATCCCGCGATCGCGCCAGAAGATTTCAAACAACGCCTAGATGCTCTGCAAGAAACCCTATTTGCACTGGGTGCGTCAGTTTATCAGCGCACTGAAGCCCCTGAGGACGATGCCGCTACCCACGTTAGCTCTCCGAACGAGGCAATTGATCCAGAGGATGATTACAGCTTTGAAAATGACGCTACTGTTACAGCCGATTATGAGGCTGTAGATTAGTTAAGGTATAGGAGTGGTCGATCGAGGGTAACGGTAGAAAATCATGTCCAAAGCCAACCTTCCAGACCCAGAACTTAGCCCCCCGCTCTAAAAAAACTCTTTACCCCTCGCAGCAGCATTCTATGGCTCGTGACTATTACGAAATCCTCGGCGTTTCGCGCGACGCCGACAAAGAGGATATTAAGCAGGCGTATCGTCGTTTAGCACGTCGGTATCATCCTGATGTGAATAAAGAAGACGGAGCCGAAGAGCGCTTCAAAGAAATTAATCGTGCTTATGAAGTGCTCTCAGAACCAGAAACCCGTGCCCGCTACAACCAGTTTGGTGAAGCGGGTGTCGGTTCAGCCGCTGGAGGAGGCTTCCAGGACTTTGGTGATATGGGCGGGTTTGCCGATATTTTCGAGAGTTTCTTCAGCGGGTTCTCTGGTGGTGGTGTACCCGGCGGTCAGGCTGGTCGGCGACGCAGTGGTCCGATGCGGGGAGATGACTTGCGGCTTGACCTGAAGCTAGAATTCCGTGAGGCAATTTTTGGTGGTGAGCGCGAAATTCGCATCAATCATCTCGAAACCTGCACGACTTGTAGCGGTTCGGGTGCCAAACCAGGTACACGTCCTCGTACTTGTTCTACCTGTAGCGGTGCAGGACAAGTACGTCGTGCCACCCGCACACCCTTTGGCAGTTTCACGCAAGTATCTGTCTGCCCAACCTGTTCTGGGAGTGGACAGGTCGTAGAAGAGAAGTGCGAGGTCTGTAGTGGTAATGGTCAGCGGCAGGAAACGAAGAAGCTGAAGATCAACATTCCAGCCGGGGTAGACAATGGTACTCGGCTGCGCGTCTCTAACGAGGGCGATGCTGGACAGCGTAGCGGACCATCTGGGGATCTCTATGTTTATCTGTTTGTCAACGAAGATCCAGAATTCCAGCGTGAGGGTATCAACATTCTCTCAGAGCTAAAGATTAGTTACGTTCAAGCAATTCTTGGCTCTCGTGTAGAAGTGAATACGGTCGATAATGAACCTCAGGAACTTTTGATTCCGCCGGGAACCCAGTCTGGTAAGGTACTGACATTGGAAAGTAAAGGCGTACCGAAGCTTGGCAATCCAGTAAGCCGTGGTGATCATCTCATCACTATTTCGATCGACATCCCGACGAAAATTTCTCTGGAAGAGCGGGAGTTGCTGGAAAAGCTAGCGAAACTACGGGGCGATCGTATTGGCAAAAGCGGCATTGAAGGGTTCTTTGGCAAGGTGTTTGGCGCATGAATCCAGCACAATCCTTATCTGCGACTCCTGATGCCCAACTCGATTTGCGCGGTACACCCTGCCCCATTAACTTTGTCCGCACGAAGTTAAAGCTTGATCAGATGCAGCCAGGTACACTTTTAGAGGTGTGGCTTGATCCGGGTGAGCCGATCGAACAGGTGCCTGATAGCTTGACTATGGAAGGGTACAGCATTGAGCAGATTGAAGACCGCTCAGGCTTTTTTGCAATCCAGATTCGCCAGCCTGTCCTGGAACGTGGAGAGCCTTGATTACGGTTAAGGTACTTGTCGTAGCGCAATTTTCTCACACGAGTTATGAGCGTTGAGTTATGAGTTCTCACTTGAACGACCATCTCAACATTGACAGCGAGGCTGAAGCCGAGAACCGCAATGCGCCTCTTTGGGGTATCGTTCTGGCGGTCCAGGCAAATTACTATCATGTGCAGCTTGATGCTGTTCAGC
>DATNQS010000496.1:0-10090 GCA_036703925.1 Candidatus Sericytochromatia bacterium | reverse complement strand
TGGTAAGACACAAGCTATTACCTTCATTGGCTACAGCGGGATTGATCGCAACGATCCCCAGTACTACAGTGCACAGGTCATGAACCAGATTATCGGTGGTGATACGCTGTCCAGTCGTCTGGGCACCGAAATTCGCGATCGTCAGGGTCTGACCTATGGCATCTACAGCGTCTTTCAAGCAGGCGTTACCTCTGGCCCTTTCATGATTAGTATGCAAACGGCTCCAGAAGATGCAGACAAGGCGATCGCCAGCACTCTCAGCCTCTTGAAGCAACTCCGCGACAACGGCGTGACTGAAGCTGAAGTCGCAGCAGCTAAACGATCGCTTACCAGCAGCTATCCAGTGGCATTAGCAGATCCCGATAGCCTCTCTAGCGAAATCCTCATGAATTTTGTCTATGGCTTGGGCATCAACGAAATTCGCGACTATACCGCTAAGATCGATGCTGTTAACCTGACACAAGTTAATCAGACGATTCAGGCGCTACTCCACCCCGATCGCGTTGTCGTCGTTACTGCTGGACCCGGCAGTGCAGCTTCTTCCCAAAAGTAAGCTTTACGGCAACAAGACTCAACCCAGGCTGAGATCGTCTCTATAATCGCAAGTAATCTCGCCTATAGAGACGATCGACCGTTACATGACCGATGAGGCAAGCAGGTCAGCCATCCTAGGATGCGGTAATTTGAGTTACTGTTAGTAAAGGTAAATGTTCAAGATCAGGTCATCAACGCCTCCGTTTGAGCTAATTTGAACGATGTCTTACCGTTGGGCTACGGCTTGAACTGTCTGCTTTGAGTCTTCTGTCAACTGCGGCTTTTGTTGGTAACGCCTTTAATTTTGGTTGCGATCGCATGAATATTTTTAGCCAATTGCGTAACAAACCTGCTCTGTCTTCACCGCCTAAACAGCGTCGCGGCATTGAGCTAAAATCTCCCCGCGAAATTGAGATCATGCGGCAGGCTTCCCGGATTGTGGCAACCGTGTTGAAGGAAATCGCAGCGCTGGTTGAGCCTGGTATGACTACAGCTGATTTAGATGCCCATGCCGAAAAACGTATCCGCGAGATGGATGCTACTCCTAGCTTCAAGGGCTATCACGGGTTTCCTGCTTCCATTTGTTCATCCATCAATAACGAAGTGGTGCATGGCATCCCCAGTCGTAAAAAAGTAATCCGCTCTGGTGATGTGTTGAAGGTAGACACGGGTGCTTACTTTCAAGGGTTTCACGGCGATTCCTGCATCACGATCGCGGTTGGCACTGTTACGCCCGACGCGGCACGTTTGATTCGTGTGGCAGAAGAGGCTCTGTACAAAGGCATTGAGCAGGTAAAAGCGGGTGCCCATTTGCTGGATTTGGCAGGCGCGATCGAGGATCACGTGAAGGCAAACGGGTTCACAATTGTCGAAGACTTTACAGGGCATGGCGTGGGGCGCAACCTGCACGAAGAACCGTCCGTGTTTAACTTTCGTACACACAGTATGCCAAACGTTAAATTGCGGGCAGGTATGACTCTAGCGATCGAACCGATCCTCAATGCCGGATCACGCTTTACTCGTACCCTTGCCGATCGCTGGACTGCTGTCACGGTCGATAATACCCTCTCCGCTCAGTTCGAACATACTGTGCTGGTTACAGAGAACGGCTACGAAATCTTAACTGATCGCACGAACGTTTAAGCGCAGATTCAGCAGTCACTAACCGTCTAGCCAACGCCAGTTAGGGCGGTTCCAGTCATAAATTCCTTGCATTTCGTATTCGGTGCCATCCCCAAAGCGAATAATGCAACTCGTCTCACTACTGCCAGATGCGTTAACACTACTGTCCCTTAGTAGTGAGCCAGCCTGGTTACTTTCAGTCGCATCTCGGATGCTGACTACTGTACAGGGAAACCATTCTCGGCTACAGGGTCCGCTTTCTTGCACCCATTCCCACAAGCCGTTGGTGACTTCAATGCGGTCGCCCAGCTTTAGTTTGAGTCCGTCACTGCTGTTTGATTCCAAGTAGGTTGCTACTTGTGCCGGGGTTATCTGCTCTAGCCACTGAATGCCATAACGTTCACGGATGAACTGAACGGCTCCAGAGCTTCTACCCTCAAGCCAATCGTTCAGCAAAGTAATCTTCCAGGGTTGGTTCTGGCTTTCCTGCTGTTTAAGGAACGACAGAAAGGCTTGCTTTTCATCAGACGTGAGTTGCTCTAGTGGATTGCTTGTACTATTTGCCTCACCCGCAACAGCACTGCGATCGCGATCCGGTTGCTGGCCCTCTTGCTCGAACTGCATCGCCGCCAATACTACTTGAAGCAAGATCTGCTTTTGGCGATCGCTGAGTGGCTGCAAAACGTCTGCACATTGGTTAAACGCTGCGTTGAGGGCAGCTTCAAGCTTCGATTGAGTCATGCTTGTCAGCGATCGCCGAACATGAATTCTTTATTATGACAAACCTTTCAAAAAGCGTCCTCCAGGCTATTGGGGTTCGATTCGGGATAAGCTGAGACAGGGCTTCTGAGTGATGTAACGAAGCCGTCTATCCACCGTGTCTAGCTGCTGACCCATACCCTATGACATTTCGCGCGTTTGCTACTCTTTTTGCTACGGGTCTTCTGTGGTTGCTCACTACTTTGAGCACGTCGCCCGCCCTGGCACTCACCCAAATCAGGCTGTTCGACCTCTCTTACCACGAGTGTCCTGCCGAACTGTCCGATAAGAATGAGAACAGTGGTGTTGCTAGCATTTTCCCCAACTGCTTCATCGTGACGGGAAAAACTGAAAATAAATCTGGCAAGCCTGTAGTCAACGCCGACATTTTTGGGCGTATCTACGATGCAAACAACGATTCTGTGATGCAAAATCGTACTCGTCTGGGTGCGATCGACGAAGTGCCGCCTGGTATTGGCACCTTTGATTTGAGAATTTCAGTGCCGTCAAGTCAGCCCACACCACTAAAGCTAGAGCAGTTTAAGGCTGCTGGCTTCACAGGAACTGTCCGCCGCTAACATTGAAAAAGCCTACTCCGCCTTAAAGAAAACGCGAGCAGGCTTTTAATGTCTTTGACTCAGCACATTCAGATGCTAGAAGAGCTTGAGCAAGCAACTACAACAAGGAGTATCCTAATACCCTACTTGTGAGCCAACGAGTAATTGAGCGATCAGCGGTAGAACAGTGGATTGAACTACTTGTAGAAGCAGCAATGCCAAAATCGCTGAAAAGTCAAGACCACCCAGAGGCGGAATGAGTGAGCGGAAAATATTAAGGTAAGGGTCAGTGAGTTGACTCAAAATGGAAAACGGCGGGTCAAACCAGTTAATGTTGGGAAACCAGCTCAACAGAATCCGAATAAATAGTAGAGCCAGGTAGAAGCCAAGACAGTTCTGAATTACTTGAAACAATAGAAAGATGGGGTTGTCAAGCATAGAGGTATGTTTCCTTTTACAGCAAAGATGTTGGCATCTAGACTTAATTTAACGAATATCAGCAGCGATCGAGCCAGGTAAGTTTATCACCTCATACCAGACGCGCTACTTCCAGCTAGCAGCTACAGTTCTCTAGCGGTCGATCGCGCTTCGGTAGAGCCATTCACCCCACCCAGTTGTTGACGCACATCGTCGATCGCATCGTTCAGTTGGGCAATTTTATCTTCCAAACTGCGGCGGGCAACTTCCATTTCTGCCTGTTCGTCAGCAGCCTTCAGCGATCGTCGCTTTACCCTACTGCCTTGAGGATCAGCCTGACTGCCACTCAACAGCGGTTCCTCAGACTGGGGGTTAAGTACCCTGGAGGCAACTACAGCACCCAACGCACCGCCCACGATGCCTCCAAACATGGCACCGAGTAAAAAGCCGCCCGAAAAATTGTCTCGCTGACTCATCGCTGCTCAAAATCCCACTTGCGTCGCCAAATTTAACTCTGCCTTGTTACCCCTAGCTTAACTGCTAGCGCCGCTAACTGCTAGCCAAGCAAGTGCCTTAGATTAACATCATCATGTGCCAAAGGTACGATCGCCAGCATCACCCAGCCCCGGTACGATAAAGCCACTCTCATTCAAGCCTTCATCAATGCCAGCCGCATAAATGGTGAGGCTGGGATACGCTGCACTGAGCTTTTGTAACGCTGTTGGAGCCACAACGACAGAGATAATGCGTACCAGCGCTGGGTCAACTCCTCGCTGAACCAACTCTGCCATGGCTGCAATGCTTGTTCCTCCCGTTGCCAGCATCGGTTCTGTAATTAAAACCCGTGTCTGTGGGGCAAACTTCTCTGGCAGCTTGTTAAGGTAGCAGCTTGGCTCCAGAGTTTCTTCATTTCTGACAAACCCAATATGGTAAATCGACGCTAACGGCAGCAGGGCTTGAGCACCATCCAAGAGCGCCAGTCCCGCCCTTAGAATTGGCATTACTACAACGGGCACGGTTGGATCAATAAAGGTCGCTGGACAGGGAGCCAGCGGTGTATCGATCGTCGTTTCCTGAATTGGCAGCCAGTCGCGAATTGCTTCATAGGTCAACCAGCGACCTAACTCAGTCATGGCACTGCGAAAAAGAGTTGAAGGGGTTGACACATCGCGGGCTACAGCCAACCAATGCTGGATCAGGGGATGTGGCGGCACATAGACACGCAGTTGAAGAGTCATAGATTAGAAAAATCTGAGAAAGAACAGTCCAGCGGCGATCGGTCACAAGTTTGACCCATCATACTCTCTTACTACAACTCAGTTTGCACTTCTAGGCTCACTTGTAGACGGTAAGCCAAGGCGATCACGCGGGTGCTTGCTGCTCTCTTTCTATCATGCGATAAGGCAACGACTTAGAGTTGACATAGATTCTCAACAAAGCTATGGTTATTTGAGTGTTCTCCTCTCTGAAGGATTAGCAGGGGGATTGGTCAACAGCAGTAGACCGATCCCCTTTTTTTTGACCAATTACACGATCGATTTCTCCCTAAGGCTTTTCTCTATCCTTAGAGAGCGAAGATTGGGTGACTAGCTCTTGCCGCGCAAGGCTTCCTAGAGGCGGTAACTTCGGTAGACTGGTGAAAGTCTTCGTCGTGTCGATTGCGCTGTTCTATGCCTTTATCTTCTCAATCCGTTTCAATGCCTGTTGCTGGGCGCTCGCCGCTGTCACCAGCCGCTTCTACTGACTTTGACGCGATCGTGATTGGCTCGGGCATTGGTGGCTTAGTGACCGCTACACAGCTAGCGGTAAAGGGAGCCAGAGTCTTAGTGCTAGAGAGCTACGTGATCCCTGGCGGCAGTGCGGGCTATTTTGAACGGCAGGGCTATCGGTTTGACGTTGGTGCTTCGATGATTTTTGGCTTTGGTCAGCAGGGTACGACCAATCTTCTCACTCGCGCTCTAGAAGCGGTAAACGTTAGTCTTGAAACGATTCCTGATCCCGTGCAGATTCACTATCATTTGCCCGACGGCTTAGAGCTAAAAGTCCATAAAGACTATGAGAAGTTTTTGCAAGAGCTAATGGCTCTGTTTCCCTACGAACAGAACGGTATTCGACAGTTTTACGATGAATGCTGGCGTGTGTTCAACTGCCTGAATGTGATGGATCTGCTGTCGCTAGAAGAACCGCGTTACCTCATGCGCGTCTTCTTTCAGCACCCGCTCGCCTGCCTGGGGTTGGTCAAATATCTACCCCAAAATGCTGGAGACATTGCCCGACGGTATATTAGTGATCCCGCGTTGCTGAAATTTATTGATATGGAGTGCTATTGCTGGTCGGTTGTACCAGCCGATCGCACGCCGATGATTAATGCGGGTATGGTGTTTAGCGATCGACACTACGGCGGCATTAATTACCCCAAAGGTGGCGTAGGACAGATTGCTCAGAAGCTGGTCGAAGGGCTAGAAAAATGTGGTGGACAGATTCAGTACAAAGCTAGAGTAACCAAAATTTTGCAAACGAACGGACGTGCTACGGGGGTGGAACTGGCTTCTGGAAAAAGCTACACCGCAAAGCGCATCATTTCTAATGCGACTCGTTGGGATACCTTTGAGAAGCTGATTCCAGCGGCGCAGATGCCACCCTCAGAACGTAAATGGCAACGTCGCTATCAGCAGTCGCCAAGCTTCCTTAGCCTGCATCTAGGTGTCAAAGCCGAAGCACTACCGGCTGGTACTGAGTGCCATCACATTTTGCTAGACGACTGGGAGCGCATGGAAGACGCTGAAGGCACCATTTTCGTCTCGATCCCAACGCTGCTTGATCCAACCTTGGCTCCTCCCGGTCATCACATCATCCACACTTTTACACCCAGTTGGTTTGACGATTGGCAGCGTTTGTCGCCGACTGCCTACAAAGACCGCAAAGAGGCTGCTGCCGATCGCCTCATCCAACGGCTAGAGCGCATCTTTCCCCATCTCTCTACCCATCTGGATTATCAGGAGATCGGTACACCACGCACCCATCGCCGCTTTCTTGGGCGCAACAACGGCACTTATGGACCGATCCCTCGTCACAAGCTGGCGGGTTTGTTGGGTATGCCCTTCAATCGCACAGCCGTTTCTGGCTTGTACTGCGTTGGTGACAGCACCTTCCCAGGGCAGGGGTTGAACGCAGTTGCCTTTTCTGGCTTTGCCTGTGCTCATCGGGTCGCGGCTGATTTGGGGTTTTAAGGTCTTTACAGCCGCCAACACCCTCAATCTACTACTCGCAAGCGACCCCTCCGCAGCAGTTCAAACACCCGATTAATTAACGCTTGCTCAGTTTGGTTAATACTTTTCTGGGAAAGTAAGGCGGACGTAAACTGCTGCTGATCAGCGCGGCTGATTTTGCCACAGGCTGTAATTTGATTCACCATCTGTTCAATATCTGGACGGTGTAGATGAACGTCTTTTGTCATTGATGCACCCGGAACTATCGCACGCTGAGTTTATCAAATCTCTAGGTCTGCGCGTTCGCCTATTTTCTGTGATTACGATCACACAATAAGTTGTGCAATTGTTTTAGAGCTTTTTGTTTTTTCTAAAAAAGTAGCTTTGTGATTGCTTGCTACGCATAGCTAGGAAAAAGTGCCTTTTCAGGTGTTATGTCGTTCTACAAAAACTGTGCCTAAGCAACACAACATCAGCCGCTTGAAAAAATCTACAGGCTCTTTTCTGTCATCCCTTCTGCATTAACTTTGTGCTGCGTGATGTCCAGAAGCCTTATGCAGTGAGTTGTTCAGTAGCGATCGCTACAATTATCTCTTTTGCTAAAAGTACCAGAGTGATGTTAAACCGATCGCAGCTTTACTGTAGTCTTCACCAATTAACGTTGCTATCGAGATTAAATTTTGGTTGGGGCTAATCAGTGGCTTTATCCCTGCGATCGTTCTACCGAATTTACTAGAAATTTATTTGAAAATAAGCCTTTCTATTCTTAGCTTTACGGAAAAAAAGCTCCTGATTTGTATCTTATAGAGAGGAACAATCAATTAGCTACAGCATCAAAGCTTGTAGGTGGCTGTATCAACGATTAAGAACAGACACAACTTGAGAACATACAGACAAGTGAGGTTTACGATGTCTGATTCACAACTAGCCTTTCATTCCGCCCTGCCTTCAGCCAAAGCTGCACCACATACTCTCTGCATCGATGTGCTGCACCCCGTTCGCGAGTGGCTTGACCGTCTTGCAATTAATGATCCAAAGCTTGCCCGTCTTTTATACAAAGTAATTCCTGGTCAGTGCCCCTTCGAGCGGGATATTATCCTTTTTGGGCGCAAATTGGCGCACATTCCCCCTCTCTGCAAACTGAACCCTCTTTATGACCAGTTAGTCGGCTTGCGCTTTCGTTCGATGTGCTATCTGGTTGATGTCTGCGGTGAGACGGTTTAGGAGGCTAAAGGCTAAAGGTTTGATCCGTAGTTAGAAGCTAGGAGCCAGAGTTACAGAAAATTTCTACGGATAGCTACGGTTTTCTATCAGTGAGTAATCAGTGAGTAAGAGGGTGAAAGAGTGATTGGGTGAAGAGTATAGCTTATGCAAGCGGAAATAGCTGTAGCTTATCCTTCATCCCTTCCCTTTCACCCCGGCAAAGCGGCTAATTGGCTCTCAATGCGACTCGCATCCAACGCACGACCGATGAAGACCAAACGGGTCTGTTTTGCTTCTTCAGGTTGCCAGGGGCGATCGTAAAACTGGTCAAAGCGCTTGCCTACACCTTGCATCACTAGCCGCATCGGTTTTTGAGGCACAGCGACAAAGCCTTTGATACGGTAAATTTCTTGCTCTTGTACTAGCGCTTCTAGCTGCTTTCTCAGTAGGGCAGGATCAAAGGCGCGATCAAGGATCAGGTGCGCTGAAGTAATCTCATCATCATGATCGTGATCTTCTTCTTCATCGTGGTGGCTAGGGCGAGATTCTAGGTTTGCTTCGACCGCCGCTTGAAAGCCAAGTAGAATGTCTGGATCAAGTTGACCGTGGCGACTGGACACAATTTTGACGGCTCTGGGAAGCTCTTGGAGGACAAGTCGTTCAACGTCGGCTTGGGTTGCCGCGTCAACTAGATCGGCTTTGTTGAGGATTACTAGATCGGCGCAAGCAAGCTGATCTTTAAACAGTTCTTGAATCGGTGTTTCGTGATCAAGGCTGGGATCGGCTTGACGTTGTGCTTCTAAGGCTTTGAGGTCAGTGGCGATCGTTCCGGTTGAAACTGCTTCACAATCGACTACGGTGATCACGCCATCAACTGTTACCGCATGGCTAATTTCGTGCCAGCGAAAGGCTTTGATCAACGGCTTGGGCAGTGCAAGCCCAGAGGTTTCGATGAGGATGCAGTCTAGACTATCTCTGCGCTTAAGTAGCTCTAACATGACAGGCAGAAATTCTTCCTGCACGGTACAGCAGAGACAGCCATTGGTTAATTCTACGATGTCGGGTAGTTGTGGCGTGTTGCTTGCCTTTGGAGCTTGTCCATCGGTAGACGGTTCTTCGTCGCAGACCTGGCATGAGCGCAGTAAATCGCCATCGATCCCCAGTTCGCCAAACTCGTTGACCAGTACGGCAATACGTCTGCCCTGATTGTTTTGCAGCAGATGCCGAATAAGCGTTGTTTTGCCGCTGCCGAGAAAGCCTGTGATGATAGTGACGGGGATTTTTGCTGCCATTTGGGAGAGATGAGGAATGAGGAATAAAGAGTAAGCGAAGCAGAGGAAGAAGTTTTGAGTTTTGGGTTTTGAGTCTTGAGTTTGAATCTTAAGTCTTGAGTAGCATTGCTAGAGAGGTTTGAGCTGATTCTAACTGGGACTTACTTAGCCTTTAGCCTTCTCCCCTCTGCCCTCCGCTTTCTGCCTTCAAACTACGAATCCTGAAGGCTTGATAGCGTTTTAACCACCAAGCCCCCAGGATTCTAAAGGTAATGCAGTGAAATGATTAAGACCTAACAAAGGTACTGCTTAGTCTGCCGTGGCTAGCTCAGTGCTGCCACGACTGCGACGACGAGTAAGGGTGTTGAACAGCATGGCTCCGATCGCTTTAATCAGGTTGCCTTCTAGTTCTTGGAACAGCTTCATGTTCATACCAAACGCGGCGTTGGCTTCATCCACAATGCGATCGGCGGTAGCGTCGTCGATCGGCAAATCATTCATTGCCTGCCGATACGTTGCCTTAAACTGCTTTTCGTCAGTAATGCCCTTGAACTCATAAAAAGCGGTACCGTTGCCATCTGAAAGGTTCATACCGCGTTCGGCAATGCCTTTCAAAATCTGCCCACCTGACAGATCGCCCAGGTAACGAGTATAGGAGTGAGCAATCAGCAGTTCGGGAGCAGTGTTAGAAATTTCATGAATGCGCTGAATATAGGCCTCAGCGGCTGAAGAGGGGGCTACTTGGTCTCGCCAGTTGGGGCCATAGTAGTAGTGCAAGTCTTGCTCTAGGGCTGCTTTACGGTTTAGCTCTGGGAAGTAAATTTTGGCAAGCAACGGGTGCTGTTGATGCCGCTCCATCTCTTCTTCCATTGCGGAATAGACAAAGTAGAGATTTGAAACCAGCTTGCGGTAGGAGTTCTTCTCAACAACTCCCTTTAAAAAGCATTTTACAAAACCGACGTTTTCAGCCATTGAGTGAGACTTTTTCGTCCCCTCACGCAGCTTGGTTGCTAAATTA
>DATNQS010000495.1:0-2563 GCA_036703925.1 Candidatus Sericytochromatia bacterium | reverse complement strand
ACCTGCCACTGCCAGGAGCGATCGCACTGTGTAATCTTCACCCAGAACCATTTCTTCGTAGGGCAGTTTGTGCTCCTGCAACATTGCCTTAGCTTTAGTGCAGAACGGACAACCGACTTTGGTAAAGATAGAGACGCATTTAGGTTTAGCCGCTTCGGGGTTGATGTAGCGCAGCATCGTGTCAGCATCCGACACCTTGAAGGGGTCGCCGGGTTCCTCTGGCTCAATGAACATCTTGTCAATCATGCCATCCTTAACCAGCATGGAATAACGCCACGATCGCTTACCAAAACCCAGATCAGTCTTATCGACCAACAGCCCCATACCATCGGTAAACTCACCATTGCCATCGGGAATTAGCTTGATGTGAGCGGCATCCTGGTCTTTGGCCCATTCATTCATGACAAACGTATCGTTTACAGACATACAGATAATGTCATCAACGCCATTGTCTCTAAATGTTTGCGCCAGGTTGTTGTAGCCCGGCAGATGCGTAGAAGAACACGTTGGCGTAAATGCGCCTGGCAGCGAAAAAACGATCACAGTTTTTCCAGCAAACAGTTCATCAGTCGTCACATTGACCCACTCATCGTTCTGGCGAGTCCGAAACGTAACATTAGGAACTTTTTGTCCTTCTCGGTTCTGCAACATAAGTTTAGCTCTCTAAATTGGACGCTTGAATGATACTTGAAGTTTGGCGCTTAGAATTTAACACTGAGATTTGACGCTTAGACGTAAGGAAAGACTGAGAGGAGGCATCGATCGCTGACCCAGAGAATGCAGTCATCCACATAGCCAAGAAGCTGCCCCTCGCTGCTACCTTACGAAAACATTACACCTTTGTACACAACTTAAAACTGCTGTGCAGGCGACCGAGCAAGCCGTAGTCGTTATGATTATGATACGACACATACTGCAACATTGGGGCGTTAAGTACCCGTCAACCCAGGCAAAAATCCGTCATCATAGAAGAGAATTTGCCCCTATCTTGAGTGGATAGCAGCGACCTGTATGGCACAATTTCAGATTCAAGCGCCCTTCGAACCCGCTGGCGACCAACCCCGCGCGATCGCTGGTCTGATTACCAGCATTGAAGCAGGCAACCACTATCAGACGCTGCTAGGCGCAACAGGTACAGGAAAAACACACACGATCGCCCGTGTCATCAACGAGCTAGGCAGACCAACGCTTGTGCTGGCACATAATAAAACGCTAGCAGCCCAGCTTTGCAACGAGTTGCGTGAATTTTTCCCAAATAATGCGGTTGAATATTTCATCAGCTATTACGACTATTACCAGCCTGAGGCGTACATTCCTGTTACGGATACGTACATCGAAAAAACAGCGTCGATCAACGAAGAAATTGATATGCTGCGGCACTCTGCCACACGATCGCTGTTTGAGCGGCGGGATGTCATCGTTGTCGCCTCCATTAGCTGCATTTATGGTCTGGGGATTCCGTCTGAATACCTGAAAGCCTCAATTCCCCTACGCGTTGGCACTGAGATGAATCCACGCCAGATCATTCGCGATTTGGTGTCTGTGCAGTATACCCGCAATGATTTAGACCTCGGTCGGGGTAAGTTCCGTGTCAAAGGCGACGTGCTGGAAATTGGTCCGGCTTACGAAGACCGGATTATCCGCGTTGAGTTCTTTGGCGACGAAATTGATGCGATTCGCTACATCGATCCGGTGACAGGTGCCACGATGCAGAGCATGGACGGGGTCAACATCTATCCCGCCCGTCACTTTGTCACGCCTGAAGAGCGCTTGCAGGGAGCGTGTGAGGCGATCGAGCAAGAACTCAAAGCCCGTTTAATCGAATTAGAAAGAGACGGCAAACTGCTGGAAGCACAGCGGCTAGAGCAGCGCACTCGCTACGATCTAGAAGTGCTGCGCGAAGTCGGCTTCTGTAACGGCGTAGAAAACTACTCACGCCATCTGGCAGGACGCGAAGCAGGTTCCCCGTCTGAATGCCTGCTCGACTACTTTCCTAAAGACTGGCTGCTGGTAATTGACGAGTCGCACGTCTCGATTCCTCAACTGCGTGGGATGTACAACGGCGACCAGGCGCGCAAAAAAGTGCTGATTGACCACGGCTTCCGGTTGCCCAGTGCAGCAGATAACCGACCTCTCAAAGCCGAGGAGTTTTGGAGCAAGGTGAACCAGTGCGTTTTTGTTTCTGCAACTCCTGGCTAATGGGAGCTAGACCAGTCAGGCGGCAAGTTTGAGAGCGAAACGGAAGCAGGCAAAAAAGGCTACATTCAGGGTACAGGAAACGTGGTGGAGCAGGTCATTCGCCCTACAGGTGTGCTCGATCCTGAAATCTTCGTTCGCCCGACCACAGGTCAGGTAGATGATCTGCTGCACGAAATTCAAGAGCGCATTCCCTTGCAAGAACGAGTGCTCGTTACAACGCTAACGAAGCGGATGGCAGAAGATTTGACCGAATATTTTCAGGAGCGCGGCGTAAGAGTGCGCTATTTGCATTCTGAGATCAATTCGATCGAGCGGATTGAGATCCTGCAAGATCTCCGTAATGGCGAGTTCGATGTGCTGATTG
>DATNQS010000494.1:0-1788 GCA_036703925.1 Candidatus Sericytochromatia bacterium | reverse complement strand
CTGCTGCCTATGCCGCACAGCAAAATCCACAGGCTCCAGCTGTCAAACTGCTGCCATTGCTGCGTCCACTGGATCAACTGCTGCAAGCATGGGGTATTGAGCCGATCGCTACGGTTGGTGCTGAAGTGTCCTACGATCCCCAACAGCATCAATTGATGGCAGGTGTTGCTCAACCCGGCGATAGCGTCAAAGTTCGTTATACGGGCTATCGTCAGGGCAATCGCCTGCTCTATCGGGCAAAGGTCAGTCCTGTTACTTAAGCGATCGCACCCGTTTAAGCAATTGCAAAGATGCAGATCACTGGGGTTAAGAAGAACTATCTTAGGATGGAGTTCAGTCAATCCCTACTTTTTTGGGTCGGTTATGCGGATAGAATGCGTTGCTCAGGATCGAAATGCTCAGGACCAGCTTTACAGGCAGCGATCAACGGTAGCTGTCAAAGCACTACTTCGTACGCCGTTACCTGGGATCATGTTGGCGATCGCATCTGTGTTTGGGCTTGGGCTTGGGCTAGCAGCACCCGGAACAGCCGCCACTCGTAAGGATGTCGAGTTGCAAATTGGGGTGGTGCAACGCTTTGGCAGTAAAGCAACCGATGGACTGATGTTGCAAGCAGGCACAGGCGATCGTCTGACCTTCCGGTTTGAAACAGAGGGCAAGGCTCAAACTGTTACCGCTCCAAGCGCCAAGCTGGATGTGGTTCAGCAACCCCTACCCGAACCAAACCTGCAAGAACGGGTTGTTCTTAGCACTCACCGCAGTTTTGAGAGTGCCGAAGCGAGCGCTAACCGCTGGCTGGCGCAGGGCATCCCGGTCGAAGTTGCCCAACCAGAACGTTGGCAGGTCTGGGCAAAACGAGACACGTATAGTAATCCCTTACTCCGTCGTCTGCTGTTGCAGAGCCTTCAGGCGCAAGGTATGCAAACGGCATACATCGATACTCAGGTGTTGCCGCAACAGCCGCGTGCGTCGCTGGTGGTCAATGGCTACCGCTATACCCGCGATCGCGTTGAGATTCGGTCGTCACAAGGCACGATTCAAGTTGCACAGACAAGCGGTGAAAAAAAACGCACTCTCTACGCTGGTAGTTTACGGCTGCAACCCAATACGTATGGCACATATACGCTAGTTAATCAGGTGCCACTTGAAACCTATTTGCGTGGGGTAGTGCCGCATGAGATTGGTGCCTGGGCAGTGCAGCCTGTGCTAGAGGTGCAGGCAATTCTGGCGCGTACCTATGCCCTGCGTAATGTGCGACGCTTTGCGATCGACGGCTATCAGCTTTGTGCCGATACTCAATGTCAGGTCTATAACGGTCTTACAGGCGCTCATCCAGCGACCGATCGCGCGATTGCTGCCACTCGTGGCACTGTCCTCACCTACAAAAACGAGTTGGTTGATGCCGTTTACTCCTCTTCAACGGGCGGCATTACTGCACCCTTTACCGATATTTGGGCAGGTGTCGATCGCCCTTACTTGCGGGCTGTCATTGATTCAGTGGGTCAGCCGTGGGATTTGGCGCGGCAAAACCTGGCAGAGGAAAAGAATTTTCGCCGCTTCATCAGCCAGACCAAAGGCTTCAATGAAGCCGGGGCTAACCTCTTTCGCTGGCGGGCTGCGAGCCGTTTAGAGGATCTTAATCGAGACGTGCGGCGCTACCTGGTCGCCTCAAAAGATCCGCTAGCCAACTTTAAAACCATTCAACGTCTTGAAGTGACCAAACGATCCCCGGCTGGACGAGTGCTAAACGTACGCATTACCACCGATCGAGGCACCTTTGAACTGGTA
>DATNQS010000493.1:0-10672 GCA_036703925.1 Candidatus Sericytochromatia bacterium | reverse complement strand
TGCTACTGCGATCGACATCCAGTTTGTGATGACAGATTTGCCCAAATTGCTGACATCAATGAAAGTTGGTGCCGACCGCATTCAGCAAATCGTCGCGTCTCTGCGAACCTTTTCGCGCATGGACGAAGCCGAATTTAAAGCAGTCAATATTCACGAAGGTATTGACAGCACACTGATGATTTTGCAAAGCCGTCTCAAAGCACAACAGATGCGGCTAAAGGGATGTGAATATGCTCGATCCGCGATCGAAGTCGTGAAGGAGTATGGCGATTTACCCCTGGTTGAATGCTATGCAGGGCAGCTTAATCAGGTGTTTATGAACGTGCTGAGTAATGCGATCGACGCACTGGATGAGCGCGACAGCCAGCGTGATGCCGCAGCGATGGAGCAAAAGCCTAGTGTCATTCGCATTCGCACCGAAGTTTGCAAGGGCGATCGCGTCCTGATTGCGATCGCAGACAATGGGCCTGGCATCCCTGAAGCGGCACGTCAAAAGCTGTTTGATCCGTTCTTTACCACTAAGCCCGTAGGCAAAGGCACTGGCATGGGCTTATCTATCAGCTACCAAATCATTACCGAGCGGCATGGTGGTTCGCTACACTGCCAGTCCTCTGCTGAAGAAGGTACAGAGTTCCTGATTGAGATTCCCTTGCAGCAAAAGTCTCAGTAAAGATGACTGCGGCTTGCTGATTGGCTCTGATTGCGATGTCTCACCCTTTAGCAGGCAAACTCTACACCCACTCCCACCAAAAAATCTGACTCAAGACTTTAAGGCTTCCCTAACGTAATGCTAGAGAAGCCTTAAAGCGAGGATGGAATCAAAGAGCTTGCGATCCCGAACTCAGATTATTTGACAAACAGCATTTCTTGATAGGTCGGTAGCGGCCAAAAATCGTCGGCTACTTCGCCTTCAAGTGCATCCGCATACTCCCGCACTTTATCCATTAAGGGACGAATTGTTTGGGCGCAATACTGCATATGATCTTCCGGTGCGGCAAAATCATGCTTAGTCATTGCATCACTGAGTTTGCTGATGTTATCCAGCATGGGTTGAATCAGCGCTGCCACTTTTTCGGCGCTTTCCTTGCCCATTTCGATGCCGATCGCCTTAGCATTGGCGATCGCTGTAGACAGTTCAGAAAGGTACCGCATTGCCGCCGGATAGATCATCGTTTTAGCCATACTCACCACCAGCTTGGCTTCCACTTCGATCGCCAAAATGTATTGCTCGGCATACACATCGAAGCGGCTTTCGAGTTCTACCGGAGTCAGCACACCAAGGCGGTCAAATAGTTCTTCAATGTAATCGGCTTTTAAGACGGGTAGCGCATCGGCGGTCGTCCGCAGGTTGGCTAGACCGCGTTCTTCGACCGCCATTTTATGCCATTCTTCGCAATAACCGTTGCCACCAAAGACGACAGCGCTATGCTTGCCCATCACCTCTTTCAGCACAGTATGAACGGCAGCATTCAGTTCCGTACCCTTTGTCATTTCGTTCTCTAGGGCATCGCCAATCCAGGTGAGGGAATCTGCCAGGACGGTGTTCATCGCAACAAGTGGACCAGAGACCGACTGCCCCGAACCAACGGCTCGGAACTCAAAGCGGTTGCCTGTGAACGCAAAGGGTGATGTGCGGTTGCGATCGCCCGGATCTTTGGGGAAAATCGGCAATGTGTCTACGCCTAGTTCCATGACCCCAGCGTGGGCGGAACTGGTGGGCTGCCCCTGGCTAATTTGATTAAACACCTGCTCCAGTTGCGTTCCCAGATACATGGAAATAATTGCTGGAGGAGCCTCATTCGCACCCAGGCGATGATCATTACTGGCAGTGGCAACTACAGCCCGCAGCAGGGGACCATACTTGTGCAGCCCCCGAATGACCGCGCCGCAAAACAGTAAAAACTGCATATTGGCATGAGGCGTATCGCCTGGATCAAGCAAGTTGCCTTGAGTCGCATTGCCAACTGACCAGTTGACGTGCTTGCCAGAACCATTAATGCCAGCGAACGGCTTTTCGTGCAGCAGGCAAGCAAAACCATGCTTTTTAGCGGTGCTCTTGAGGATGGTCATCGTGAGCTGCTGGTGATCGCTCGCTACATTCGCCGCTTCAAAAAAGGGCGCAATTTCAAACTGACCCGGCGCTACTTCGTTGTGTCGTGTTTTGGCTGGAATGCCCAGCTTGTACATCTTCTCTTCTACGTCCTGCATGAACACCTGGACGCGATCGGGAATGGCTCCAAAGTAGTGATCATCAAACTGTTGTCCTTTGGCAGGGGGTTTGCCAAAGAGGGTTCTACCAGCCAGCAGCAAATCGGGGCGACTATGGGCAAAGTGAGCATCAACCAAGAAGTATTCTTGCTCTGGGCCGCAGCTAGAGTTTACAGGTGCAATGTCGGTGTGTCCTAACAGCTTCAGCACCCGAGTGGCGGCTTTGTTCATTGCAGCGTTCGATCGCAGTAGCGGCGTTTTCTTATCCAGCGCAACACCCGTCCAGGAGATAAACACTGTAGGAATGCAGAGCGTCACGCCATTGTCGGTTTCCATCACATAGGCAGGACTGGTAACATCCCATGCCGTGTAGCCTCGTGCTTCAAACGTAGAGCGCAATCCGCCGTTAGGGAAAGAAGAACCATCTGGTTCGCCCTGCACCAGCACTTTGCCAGTAAATTCGGTGATGACCGTGCCATCGCCCTGCACCGAAATGAACCCATCATGCTTCTCAGCCGTCGCATTCGTCATTGGGTAGAAAACGTGCGCGTAATAAAGCGCACCTTTGGACGTTGCCCAATCTTTCATCGCTGCGGCAACCGCACCTGCCACCGATACATCTAGTTTTCCACCCGTTTGAATCGTATTTTTAACAGACTTAAACACCTCTTTGGGCAAGCTTGCCTGCATCTTGCTCAGCGTGAAGACATCTGTAGCCCACAGCGCTTCTAGACGTTGGGGCATTTTAGGCGGCTGGGGTTTGCGATCGGTGACTTGAGAGACAGCTTGAACGCGCAATTCATGAGTCATGGGGCTTTTTTCCTAAACGGTTGGAATACACGGACGGACAAAACTAAATGCCACAACAACCTCTGCAAAGGGGACGTTGTAGTTGACCAAGCTGTGGGTGAGAGCTTAATACACTTGTGGAACAAAGAACTGTTCGTTGTGTGGCGGGCGCACGTAATCACGGGCAGGCTTACGTGGCGTCAGTTCCAGCGGTTCTGGTGTCATATCAACATACGGAATTTTGCTCAAGAAGTGATGGATGCAGTTGAGGCGGGCGCGTTTTTTGTCATCGGCTTCGACGGTAAACCAGGGTGCTTCAGGGATATTGGTATGGGCAAACATCACATCCTTTGCCTGAGAATATTCCACCCAGCGATCGCGCGACTCCAAATCCATTGGGCTTAGCTTCCACCGACGGGCCGGATCGGTTGTGCGAGACTGAAAGCGACGCTCCTGCTCGTCATCACTCACCGAAAACCAGTACTTCAGCAAAACAATGCCCGACCGGACGAGTATCCGCTCAAATTCAGGGCAGCTTTGCAAGAATTCCTGATATTGTTCATCGGTGCAAAAATCCATCACATATTCGACTCCAGCTCGGTTATACCAACTGCGATCGAAACACACGATTTCACCAGCAGCAGGAAGATGCGCTACATACCGTTGAAAATACCACTCAGTTTTTTCGCGATCGCTGGGCGTACCCAAAGCAACAACTCGACAGCCACGAGGATTGAGCGGTTCGGTAATGCGCTTAATCGTGCCACCTTTACCAGCGGCATCGCGCCCTTCAAACAAGATCACAATGCGGGCACCAACATGCTTCGCCCAATATTGCATTTTCACCAGCTCTATTTGCAAACGAGATAGTTCGTTTTCGTATACTTTGCTAGAAAGTTTAGAGCTACCTTCGCTTTCAGAAAGATGGTAGAGCCGCTTCTGCTGCTCAGAATTGTCCGGCTTGGCATTGTCTAGCTTAGCTTCCTTCTTTTTCTTGTCCTTTTTCTTCTTATTTTTTTTCTTGTCCTTTTTCGAGTGTTTCGGCTCCGCAGCTAAAGACTCTGGCATCGTAGTGGGCGGTTGGGTGCCGTTTACAATTTCGGGTTCCATGATTGCCTTTACATGACATGAGGGCGAAGCAGCTAGCAGATAGGGCTTAAAGGCAACGGCTCCAAGAGAACACAACCTTCAAAGCGACATCGAATCTAGAAAGGCAATTACCGTTAAATGATGGGTAAAGCGCTACAGACCAATGCCTCTATCTCTACAACGCTTTGGACAGTTCTTTAGACAGATGTAACACGATGCGAGTTTAGAAGCCGAGCTTTCCAATTTTTTGTTGTAATTATTTCAGTATTCCTGCTTAACCTGCCAGAAACCACAGCTTTGAGCATAATCACTCATTGCGTAATGTCATAAATGAGCCGACAAGCTCCTAACTTCTAGCTTTTCCACGGCAATAGTGGTATTCTCACACCTGCCTTATAGTAGGAATAGAAACATAAGATGTTTGTATCAAAAGCCACCAAACGTCGCCCAAACAAAAGCTTGTACTTGATGAAGTGCAGGACTAACTCAATGAAACCCAGTTTGCATAGTGGTTAACTGATCAAATGGAAAGACGAACGAGGCTTCGGCTTCATTCACCAGTTGATGGGAGCAAAGAAGTTTTTCTGCACATCTCTGAACTAAAAGATACAACTCGTCGCCCACAATTAGGCGACACAATTTATTATTACCTTGTAGCTAAGGATGGGAAAGATCGTGCTTACAACGCCTTTTTTTAGGAGCAAAAGGTAAACCAACGTCTCCATCGTTAATTGATAAAACTACATCTAATGCTGTTAAGGCTACCTCTACATCTACATTTCTAATCTTTCAGGTATTACTTCTATCAGTTATACCGTTAGTTGGGTCAATCCATTTAGCGTCGAAGACAAGTAATCTAATTCCGCTCATTCTTTATCCTGCGCCGTTAGCGCTCAACTTTCAGCGTTCAGTCTGCTCAGTTTAATTCTATCCGCTTACTTAAAAGCTCTTATAAACAGCCCGCATAACATTAGCTTTGAGTTGAAATATACTGGCATTAATGCACGCTACTGCCAACCTCACTCAAGCGTGTCCGATCGCCTCGATTGCTGCTTCTAATGCAATTGAAACATGAGTCCAATGAGTGCCGCCCTGACAAAAAACCGTATACGGTTCTCGTAAAGGACCGTCAGCGGAAAACTCTGAAGTGCTACCGTCAATGAAGGTGCCACCTGCCATGACTAGTTGGCTCTCGTAACCAGGCATTGCAGCAGGTACGGGGTCAAGATAAGAGCCGATCGGAGAGTGTTGCTGAATAGCGCGGCAGAAAGCAATGAGTTTTTCTGGCGACCCAAGCTGGATTGCCTGGATTACGTCTCGGCGAGGGGCTTGCGGAAGAGGGTTAACTGGATAGCCCAGGCGATCGAAAACAGTAGCGGTCAGATGATTGCCCTTCATGGCTTCGCCCACCATTTGCGGCGCGAGAAATAGCCCCTGAAACAACAGCCGATTTTGGTCGAAAGTTGCTCCTCCAGCACTGCCAATACCGGGAGCAGTCAGACGACAGGTTGCTGCTTCAACGAGATCGGCGCGTCCTGCCACATAGCCACCAGCAGTCACGATCGTACCGCCGGGATTTTTGATCAACGAGCCTGCCATCAAATCGGCTCCGACTGCGGTTGGCTCTCGATCAGCAACGAACTCGCCATAGCAGTTATCGACAAAGCAAACGGTGTTGGGGTTTTGCCGCTTCACAATCTGGATGATTTTTTCGATGTCAGCGATCGCCAAGCTAGAGCGCCACGAGTAGCCACAGGAGCGCTGGATCAAGACCATCCGTGTCTCTGGCTTGATAGCTGACTCTAGTGCGTGCCAATCGATCGTGCCTAATGCGGTCAGCGCCAGTTCTCGATAGCGAATGCCAAACTCTGCAAGCGAACCTTGATTACTCCCCCGTACACCAATTACTTCTTCCAGCGTGTCATAAGGGGAACCTGCAACGGCTAATAGTTCGTCACCAGGACGAAGGGTGCCATACAGGGCACAGGCGATCGCGTGGGTGCCTGAGACAAACTGCACACGCACTGCTGCTGCTTCTGCACCGACGATTTCGGCAAACACCTGATCGAGTACCTGTCGTCCCAAATCGTCGTGACCATACCCTGACACACTACTAAAGTGATGCGTGCCCACTCGGTGGTTGCGAAAGGCAGCCAGCACTCGCCGTAAATTTTCCTTGACCTGAGCGTCAATTCCAGAAAAAATCAGGGATAGTGCTTGGTCTCCTTCGCTTGAAAGATGAAAGCTGCTCATAGATGTTTCATTATTTTCTAGAATACGCTAGGTGTGTTCTGAAGCATCGCCGTAAATCATGCAGTCTCAGCTTGAGTTCACCCCTCTCAAAATGAGCGCAAACGATTGCCGTACAGATTGGCACCATAATCTACATTGAGATGAATGAATGACTGTTGCAACTTCTAAAAAATCAACCCTTGACTTGCCCGTGATTCTCTTCATGGTGATCGTCCATGGAGGGGCACTCTTTGCCCTCTTACCAGCAAACTTTAGCTGGGCAGCGCTCGGTGTTGCAGTGTTTTTACATTGGGTAACGGGCGGGTTAGGCATTACTTTAGGCTTTCATCGATTGCTCACCCACCGCAGCTTTCAAGCGCCCAAATGGCTAGAGTATTTTCTTGCCTTCTGCGGCACGTTAGCCTGTGAGGGTGGGGTGATTGATTGGGTAGGAATGCACCGACTCCATCACTTGCATTCTGATCAAACGTCCGATCCTCATGACTCTAATCGTGGCTTTTGGTGGAGCCATATGGGCTGGATGTTGCGCGAAATTCCTTGCCGTTCTCAAGTCGATCGCTTCACCAAAGATATGCATGACGATCCATTTTACCAATTTTTAAACAAGCAATTTATTCCCTTGCAGGTACTGTTAGGTCTGGGTCTTTATCTGCTGGGTGGCTGGTCGTTTGTGGTTTGGGGCGTTTTTGTGCGCCTGGTTGCGGTCTTCCATTGTACCTGGCTGGTTAACAGCGCCACGCACCAGTTCGGTTACCGTACCTATGAGTCGGGCGACCGCTCAACCAACTGCTGGTGGGTTGCCTTGCTGACCTACGGTGAAGGCTGGCACAACAATCATCATGCCTTTCAGCACTCCGCCCGTCACGGCTTGCAGTGGTGGGAAATTGACATCACCTGGATGACAATTCAGCTTCTACAAGCCTTAGGGTTAGCGACAAAGGTAAAGCTGGCAGGAAAGGAATAAGTTTTGAGATGCGAGTTATGAGTGTTGCGTTGCAAATCAACCGAAGAACTCATAACTCGTGTTTTCTAGCGCTTAAAACTGCCCTGTGCCTTGCACAATATGTTTGATAGTTGTCAGTGTTTCTAAGCTAATTAAACCGCGTCGCTGACCTTTCTGGTTAGACATCCCTAGAAAAATCGAGTCACCTCGGTTGGGGTTGCGGGAGAACCGGGGCGACGCGTTAATGTAGGTTGAAGCGCTGTTTACACCAAGCGCAAACTGTCGGCTTTCCTGATAAGACTCCGTTACCAAACAGTCAGCATGGCCGCTGCTGTAAAGGTTGATCCAGGCGATCGCGGCGTCTATGTTGTCTACGACCTTGAAGGCAACGACCTTTGCCAGGTAGGCTTGTCGCCATTCGGTTTCTTCGCTCAGCCGGAGTTCAGGGAACTCCTCGTTTAGCTCAGCATCGCCTCTCACTTCAAATCCCTTTTCTCTCAAGCTGTTCCATAGCATGATGAGCGAAGAGGGGTTTTGATTACGATGAATTAAGACTTTTTCGATCGCATTGACTGGATCTGGCTCGCTTTGATGGCTATCGAGAATCATCCAACGTACGGCATCCAGGCTCCCAGATGGCGACCAGTAGAGGTAGCAATTGCCCATTGCCGACTTCAGCACAGGCGCAGCCGATTGGCGTACGATTTGCTGCACTAAATTAGGTCGCCCATAGGGGATAACCAAATTGATGTATTGGTCTTGAGCGATCAGCTCACGCACAGACGTACCTTGGTCAGAAGGCAATGCTTGAAAGCAGCCATCTGGTAAGCCAGTCCGTTCGATCGCTCCATGTAGCGCCTGGGCAATCACCAAATTAGAATTGCTGGCTTCGCTACCACCCTTAAGAATCAGACTATTGCCTGTTTTGGCACAAAGTCCGGCGGCGATCGCGGCAAGCTCTGGGAACGCTTCGTAGATCAGCACAATCACGCCGAGCGGCATCAGCTGCGAGTAAGTTTGACAGTGATCAACCTGGTAGGTTGCATTCATCACGCGACCAATGGGATCAGGTAACTCACTTAAGCGCTGTAAAATCTGTATCGCTGCTTGAAGCCGCTCTGGCGTTAGTTTGAGCCATTCCAAAATCAAATCCGGTACTGCCATTTCGCGGCTAGCTTCCAGATCCAGCGTGTTGGCATCGAGAATATCATCCTGCTGTTGCTTCAGCGCCTGAGCCATTGCTTGCACAGCGTAGCTCCGCACTGCCCCTTTTGCCGTCGCCATGTCCACAGACGCTCGATGGGCACGGTAGACGGCAGTAACGGGATCAGGAGAGGGGCTAAAAAAATCAGTTGTCATTGAGCTAACGTCTATAAGCTAGCAAAACCATCAGTGCGGGGAGCAACGCCAACAGCAGCAGCACGAGCACCCAAAACATTGGTCCAGAATTGCCTGGAGAGCCTAGCGCCAGCAGTAACCCGATGATCAACATCGTTAGCACAAGACCAAGCGCGATCGACAAATAGCTGTCGCCAAAGACAGACGACGCACCCTGCCACTGATGTCCATTCCAGCGCCATGTTCGCTTATAACGATAGCTAGTGGAAAGCTCTTCCAGGACATAACCGCCTTGGTCGACAACAAAAATTTGCTGGCAACGGTTACACCCAAACGCTTCGGTTAGAGCAATCTGAGTGAGCTGCCCCCGACGACGGCACGGGCAGGGGTAGCTTTGAGCTAGATCTATCTTTTGAGCTTTTTGAGGTTGCACAGGCAGCAAAAAAACTTCTGGCAAGGATTAGGTAAGTGTCCAAGCTACAACAGTGCGAACTCTTCGGGCTGTACTTGTGCCCGCTGATCAAGCACTCAGATGCAGTTCATTCCCACTATCACTACCAAATGGTATGAGCGGCATTGACTGCTTAACGCAAATATTACCATTCTTGCCCCCTATCTGAATCCGCCTTCAGACACGCATCAACATCTTTCCCAGTAAGCCAGGAACGAGTTTACCAAAGCATCACGATCGCTCGTCTTCCAGCACATCTACCGCATTGATCTAAAGCTTATGGGCAGAATTATTTCATCAAGGTTGGCTTCAAACGCTGGTGGAACCAGACCAAAAGCGCACGGATAGGCTCGATAACAAATGGTAAGTAATGAACTCTTCTGCAAGAATCCATTAGTAACCAGAACTTAAGCGGGTGACGCGATTCGAACGCGCGACATTCACCTTGGCAAGGTGACGCTCTACCACTGAGCCACACCCGCGAAATCAGACGATCTTTAATATCTCAGAAGAAAACGGATCTGTCAACTACTTAGTAGATTGTTCTCAGAGATTTTCGCTTGAGGCTTGTCGCCTAGAGACGTCGGGCGACTGACAAATCCAGCCACGTATAGGCAGAGTGGTTAAACGCTCGATCGCATACGATGGCTGCAAGAGTTAGTTCAGCCACAAACTGCCATCAAAAACATAAACGTATGGATAGCATTCAACTAAGCGGCATTCGCTGTTATGGCTACACAGGTGCACTGCCAGAAGAGCAAGTTTTGGGACAGTGGTTTGAGGTGGAGCTAACGCTGTGGCTAGATTTGGCAACGGCTGGGCAGAGCGATCGCCTGGAGGACACGCTGGACTACCGCATAGTCATTGCCACAGTGCAGACACTTGTGAAAACGGCGAAATTTGCGTTGTTAGAGCGGTTGGCAACCGCGATCGCCGATGCCATTCTGCATCCAGCAGCGTCCAGCCAGGCTGCTCTTATTCAGCAAGTACGGGTGCGTTTGTGTAAACCTGCCGCGCCGATTCCAGATTTTGGTGGCGCAATCACGATTGAGATCATGCGATCGCGCTGAAAACATAAGCGAAATAAAAGCCCTATCGATCAACCAAAGCTGGCAACCAAATAGGGCTAGAGACGCAGTTAGGAGGTATCTTGACTATCAAGCTACCTAGAGAAATTGCATTACTCCGATCTTTTAACAAGTTCTTAAACTCTGTGAAGCCGTTAGCCGTCAGCATGGAGTCTAGAGCCGGAAGCTAGAAGCTAACAAAGGATTTACGGTTGCAAATCAAATCAAGTTACCCGTTGGTAACAGAAAGCTGGTAGCGTTTGAGCAAGACCTGATGCAGACATTGAAGGGAACTGAGGCGTACTATGCGAATTTTGTTTGTTGCTGCCGAAGCGGCTCCGATCGCAAAAGTCGGTGGCATGGGAGACGTAGTTGGGGCACTCCCTAAAGTCCTGCGCCAGATGGGGCACGATGTCCGTATCTTTTTGCCCTACTACGGCTTTCTACCTGACAAAATGACAGTGCCCAAAGAGCCGGTCTGGTCAGGCAACGCGATGTTTCAGAGCTTCGATGTGTACGAAGCGGTGCTGCCAG
>DATNQS010000492.1:0-5444 GCA_036703925.1 Candidatus Sericytochromatia bacterium | reverse complement strand
CACCTGCACCAGCATTTTGCCAGCGATGCGGCTACCAACTAGTAATGACCCATTCTCTAAGTCGTCATCCAGGTCATCGTCGTCTAAATCTTCATCATCAAGATCATCTAGATCGTCGTCATCCAGGTCTTCTTCTTCCAGATCGCCTGTCAGATCGACCTCATCGTCAAGTAACGCTGTGCCTTCAACAATCGCAGCAGCCGTTGGGCGATCGTCAGCAGGGAGGTCAACTAAGGGAATGAGCGCTGGCTCGGTAGGATCTGGTGCCGCTTCTTCCAATGGGCTTACGGCTGACCGATTAACTCGTTCTGGCATCTTCGACCGGATTGTCGGTGGCGCAATCGAAGCAACTGGTTCCGACGGGGCTGATGAACGTTTTGGTTCAGATGGGGCTGATGAACGCTTTCGCAAGCGCCGCCCGTTTGCATTAGCAGGCTCAGGGTCATCTACTGCCACAGTTGTAGAGACAGATAAAGACTCATCAACCATCATGGGAGGCAAGTCTGGTATCGCGACACTTGTAGGTTCAGCGTCTAATGGGATCTCGACTTCAATAGTGTCTGCGTCTACAACTGTAGATATCGCCTCCTCTACTGCTGGCTGTTCGGTCGCAATGCTTATAAGCGTCTCGGCGTCTGGTAAGGCTGGAGCGATCGACTCTATCGCGGAACGCCCGCCACGTTTTTGCTGAATGAGCGTTTCGTATTCTGCCTCAGAGAAGCTAGTTTTAAGGATGCGGCTAATGGTGCTGTTGCTGACACCGTAACGGCTTGCCAAGGTTGACGTGGTCTCCCCTGGTTGCCGATAGAGCTGCAACATTTCCTGCTTATCAAAATCGGACAGTTTTCGAGAGGTCATGCTTTAGGCTACGGATAGAACAAGCCACTTGCCTCATTCTATGCTGAACCGCCATCAATCTGAGGCCAATTGCTGCATCGAAGGGAAAGTAGACACATCATTTGCAGTCATTCGCAGTTTAGCCGACGCGATCGCGTTGAAAGGACAGATCATCGATCGTTGTCCTATAACGAGGCACGTCTGCGCCCACTTGATCGACTGCGGGCACGGCTTGACAGATCATGCTCCAGCGCAGCGCCAATGCCAAACAGCACACCGCTAAACACCCAAAACACCTCTAAAAAGCCGCCACTTTGATAATCTGGTATGCGCGTTGTGGTGTATTTGAACCAAATGTCCGCAATATAAAGCGAAAAGGCAGCGGCGGCAATCATACGCCAGGATTGAGCAAACCGTCCGCCCCAGAATGCTAGCAGCAGTGTCGTTGCAAGAATCAATAGCAACACATCGCAAACAATGTAAAAGCCATTGACGTAGGGCTTTAGCGGGTCCAACACATTCTCCAGGGAGTTAACCCATCCTGGTGGCTCTACTTTCGGCGCAGCAAGAGCAGCTGGAGCCGTTGGGGTTGCGGCTTCAACAGTGAGCGCATTCTTGTCCGCAGCAGCAGGCACAGGTGCAACGGCAGGTGGTGCCACAGGGGATGCAGCAGCAGGCTTTGGTTTAGCAGGTGCAACTTTCGGACTGGCTTTGACTGCGGGCTTCGTCGTTGGTCTGGTTGCAGGAGCAGTCTGTGCCGCAACAGGCTGTATCAGCAAGGATTGGGTCACGTTGCCACCTGCAACGGGTGAAGAAACATACCATGCAATCACAATGCTAATGGCTGCAATAATCGCGACGACTCCCCACTGCCACATTTCCAGGTTCAACCGTCTAGAAGCAACCGCTAAAACAATGCCCACAATCAGAAAAATGTAGGTCAGGATATAGAAAAAGTCGCCGGGTGAAACGTCAGGATCTTGTCCAAGGACTGTTTCCCAATAGAAGAAGAACAAACCACCCACGAAGTAGCAGGCTAGACCCAGACCGATGCAAAGCCAAACATTACGACCACTGACGATTTGTGGGCTGCGCCAATTGCGAAAGCAGAGCCAGGCGGCAACAAAGTAGGCGATTTGTTCAAAGGCTGTGGTGCCGATCGAATACCATAAGGGTCGCTCCTGCCCCGGTAAGGGTACGCTGAAGAGCAAAAAGAAAAGAAGCGCCAGCACTGCCCAAACAATTTGAGCCAGGACGAGCGTCTGTACCGAGGGGAACGCTTTGGGAGAGCTAGATGATTTGTCCAAGGAACTGCCTACCAAACTTCAAAAGGGTGACGAACATGGGCTGTTAGACAGATAACTCAACAAGCGTGCCTGCTGCGAGACTCGCATCGTAATCGAAAGTAACGGTAATGACGCAAAGCAAGAACATTTCTTCAAGCTCTTAGGTAGTCGGCGTTGCTTTGTAGAACAAAAATGATAGAGCAGTTGTTTTCTGAGCGATTTCAACCCTTCAGAAAATGCTTGACAGACCACTAGTGCCACATTTTACCTAAAGGTGACTGATTGAGCCAAGCCTGAAAGACGGTGCGATCGTTTGCTGAAAGATCTTGCAACGTGTCGATCGCCCGTTCTGTAAACGTAGTATTCCCGAAATATGCTTTTCCGATCCGGTGCAGCTCTTGTAACAGCGTATTGAGGTGATGCTCTTGCCAGGGCGGAATATGAGCCGCATCTAGAGGATCAACCGTCAGCAGATACTTGAGCGCCTCTGGGGAGTCTGCCTGAGGAAAACGCCACTGCTTAAACACCTCGGCAATATCTTTCTGAAACAGCCCTGCCTGACGATTACCGAGCAAATCTTCAATGTCAATGTAAAGCGCTTGCAGCATAAGCAGGCACGCCCGGATATAAATCGGTGTTGCCGCTGTGTTTCCTCCGCCAACTTCGACATCGGCTGCCAGTTGCTCTATGCGAATCTTGCCCCAAACGCTATAACGCTCAGGCTCTTCCAACAGCACACAAGCTTTACCCTGATTGTCGGTAAGATCGCGCCAAAATGTTTTGGCATCTTCCTCCTGGCTAGCGTTGAAGACACTAATCAGGCGAAAGGTCTGCCCCTGATAGGTAAGGATCGGGATTTGCTGATCCCGCTTGGGGTGCTGGATACTGGTAATCTCAACATCCTGCCTCTTCAGAATAAACATGACGCTGCCAATTAACTCCTGTCGGGGCTGGGCGTTTGGGCGGGATAATATGAAATGATCTCGCCAGTGGGAAAAGGAGGTAGTTTGATAAATTCAATAACAGTTAACAATAAGGTGTGACGTTTGGCTAGGAAAACCGTACCCTAATCAATTCCCATTTTTGAATTGGTAATTGACATTGCTGCAAAGATTAAAGTCTTTTGAGGTTGCCAACACAACTCAAGGTGTCATAAAAAAAGCTAGAACGCCGGAACGGCTCATGGGGTAGCTCCGACTAAATGGCTTTTTAAGGAACTGACGAGATCGAAAAAGCGTTGATGTCATTGGCTAGCTCCATCAAGGCGATCGCGCAGATAGAGTCAGAGTAGCGCAGAAACCAAAAGTTGAGCATGGTTTATTGTCGAAGTCCCAACCGAGTGTTTAGGCTTTATACCCTAACCTTTGCTGTTTGAGTCTTGGTGTTAGACTGCCTATGCCTATGCCTTCAGCTTTTGCCCCCATTTTGGTGCTTTGTCTTGTGTCAGTCGTCTGGATCAAGACGATCGCTCAAAATGAGATCAGACGTAGGGGGTTCTTGGTTTATGCTGGTCAATATAGCGATACGTCATATTAGGACCCTTAGCTCAGTGGATAGAGCAACCGCCTTCTAAGCGGTCGGTCACAGGTTCAAATCCTGTAGGGTCCGCTTACGTTTCCAGCCTTCTAGCCTTTTTCTGGTAGGGTTGAAAACGACCAGAAACAACCAGAAATGCCCCTTAAAGTGGGGAAGATTTAGGGAAGCAGCAAGACAAGACCTAGCGTCGCACGACTACAGGTGTACCAATTTTCGCCCAGTTGAACAGCCAGCCAGCGTGATCAACTGCTAAATTGACGCAGCCGTGGCTGACGGGCGTGCCAAAGCGGTGGTGCCAATAGGCGCCATGAATGGCATAGTTGCCGTCGTAATACATTGTGTAAGGCACATCGGCAATATCGTAATCAGTGCCCCTCATGCGGGCAGAACGATGGCGCGTCTGAATGGCAAATACTCCAGTCTTAGTCGGTGTTGAAGCTTTGCCTGTAGAGATCAGAATGGCATAGACAGGCGTTTTGCCTTCCCGAGCGATGAGGCGCTGACTAGAAAGATCAACTTCAATCCACCGCTGCTTTGATTGCTCGAGACGACGAACTGTGGTGGCGATCGTGTTGGTTCGTGCGATTAGCGTGGGAGCGCTCACGGGCGGCATGGTCTGTGCCGATACAGGCAAGATGGCAGTACTGATAAACACCAACAAACTCAGGCTTTGCTTGAAACCGCGTGGTGACAACATGATCGTTCGCTCTCTGTAGATTGTTTTATACATTCCTGTCTACGGTTTTTTCTGTTGAACGGCTGACAATTAAGCGAGTGTTTAAAGCGGCTTCACGGTCGGCAGCCTCTTTAGCGTTTAAGGTTCACAATCTGTTGACATAGGGCTGGTAAGACAATGCACCAGCACCTTTGCTTGCTGGGCGATCGCATCCCAGTTGCCATCCGCTACTGCCTGTCTAGGGAATAACTGACCCGAAAGCCCGACTGCGACAGCACCAGCCGCTAAAAACGACTGGGCATTTGCTAATGTGACACCGCCGGTGGGGATTAAGGGAATGTTGCCCAACGGGGCTTGCAAGCTTTGAATGTAGGCTGCGCCACCCAACGCCTGCACAGGAAAGACTTTAACGCTGCTAGCCCCTGCCTGCCACGCGCTGACAATTTCGGTCGGGGAAAGGGCACCAGGGATGATGGGTATATTTTGTGCTACGGCAAGCTGGATCAACCTGGGAACCACATGAGGCGTGAAGAGGAACTGGGCATCGGCTGCGATCGCGTCTCGAAGCTGCGTTTCGTTTAGCAGCGTACCTGTTCCGATCGTGCAGTGAGGTAAGTCCTGACGCAGGTGGTGAATGAGCGTCGAAGCGCGATCGCTATTCCAGGTAATTTCAATCAGCCGCATCCCTCCGGCTGCGACTGCCTTTGCCATCTGGTAGCCGCTTTCATACTGTGCCGCACGGATCACCGCGATCGCTCGAAACGTTTTTAGCAGGACAAGCCAGTCTTGAGGCATGGTAAGGTATTGCACAAAGTAAGTGTGGTTGTCGATCAAGGAGCCGAAACTCACCACACTAAAATCATAGAGCGGTCAGCGATTATACTGAAACTGCCGCTGCACTGAACAATGTTGTTGATGGGTCTGCAAGCCAGTAGTGTAACCACAAGCTGGGGTTCAACTGGTCTTTATCACGCAAGTTACTCCAGGAGGGAGCCTTACTGTTTTTGTCCCCTATTGGCCATTCCCCGACCATTTCAGCCGTTGCTCAAGAGGTTAGCATCACCTATGAACTACGCCTTACCAGAAAACGTCTTGCAACTGACAACTAA
>DATNQS010000491.1:0-3654 GCA_036703925.1 Candidatus Sericytochromatia bacterium | reverse complement strand
GGCGATCGCAGCGCACGGTTCATATCGTCTTGCTTGAGCACTAGGCGTACCCCGGCTCGGAGTGGCTTTTCTAGCTGTGGCTGACCACGTCGCAGACGAGCAGCATCAAGCTGAATGGGATCAGTTTCTAGCTCAAAGGCTTCCAGGCGAATGTCTTGGGCAGGAAACAGCCCACGTCCCGCAATGCGGATGCGATCGGCTTTGCCCTGTACAAGTTGATAGCTCGGCGCATTGTCAATGCGGACTTCCAGTTGCTCTACTGATTCAAACTGCTTGCGAACCGTCGTTTGAGCAACGCGATCGACCACAAAGCCTGCTGGGGAAACCAGGGTGATCAGGCTAGAAAGAAAAATGGTGAGAAATTCCAAAGTTTAATGTTGCTCCAAAAGCCACTGTTGTAAGGTTGTGACTACATCTTCAAGCGCCACTTCCTGAGATTCTTTACTAGCACGTTTGACAACTTCGATCTTTCCTTGCTGGAGTGATCGCCCCGTCACAAGGCGGTAGGGTATGCCAATCAAATCTGCGTCTTTGAACTTTACGCCTGCACGTTCGTTGCGATCGTCCAGCAAGGTTTCAATGCCTGCCTGATTGAGTTCGTCATACAGCTTTTCGGCTGCCTGTACTTGCTCGGCTTTGGCAATGTCAGGAATGACGACAATTGCCTGATAGGGAGCGATCGCCGTTGTCCAAACGATTCCATCTTTATCGTAGGATTGCTCAACCGCCGCTTGTGCCAAACGGGAAACCCCAACCCCATAACACCCCATGACCAGAGGCTTTTCTTCGCCCTGTTCATTCGTGTAAGTTGCACCCAATGCTTCAGAGTACTTTGTACCCAACTGAAAGATATGCCCAATCTCAATGCCTCTAGCAGTTTCGAGCGTTTGGGCTGGGTCATGTAGGGCACGATCGCCTGCGATCGCCTTTCGCACATCTACAACCAGTTTCGGCAGTTCAAACTCCTTGCTCCAGTTGGCACCGACGGCATGATAACCAGCTTCGTTAGAGCCTGTGACGAAATGCGCCAAGTCAACGGCAGTTTTGTCCACCAGCCGCAAGAACTTTGGGGCAACGGGATTAGCAGCAACCTGTCCTGCTGGTGCTGGCTTGGGTGGCTTGATGTAGCTGTCTTCTAAGTTGGGAGCGATGTAGCCGAGCGGCAGCGGTTTTGCTGCCCATTTCGACTGTGTCTCTGCATCCGGCACAGTTAACGACAGAAGCGTTTTGCCCCCGTACTGGTCTGCTAGTTTGACCAACTCGTTTTGTAGCTTCACCTCGTTCACATCCTGGTCGCCTCGGATGCTGATTAAGACAAGCACCACTCTGCCGCTATCGAACGCTGCCTGATATAAAACATTTTTGACGATCGCCGTTGGAGAACACTTCAGCAATTGAGACAATTTGGCGATCGTCTCTGTGCCAGGAGTCTCTAGTTTCTCGTAAGCAGTGAAAGGGGATAGCTCTGCATCAGACGATAGGGAAACAGCTTTCTCGACATTAGCAGAGTACTGACCATCCTCGGTGTACAGCACTTCATCTTCCCCTGCCTCTGCCAGCACCATGAATTCTTGCGAACCTGCACCACCGATCGCGCCGGAATCAGCATCGACTGCCCGAAAAGCCAAACCACAGCGGTTCAGAATATTGCAGTAAGCTGTGTGCATTTTTTCATATTGCCGCTTGAGACCAGCTTCGTCAGCATCAAATGAATAGGCATCTTTCATAATGAATTCACGCCCACGCATCAGACCAAAGCGGGGACGAATCTCATCCCGAAACTTCGTTTGAATCTGGTAAAGGTTTTGCGGCAATTGACGGTAGGAGCGAATCATGTCACGAGCGATCGTCGTAATCACCTCTTCGTGCGTGGGACCCAACCCCATTTCGCGCTGCTGGCGATCGACCAGCGAAAACATGATGCCTTCCGCTTTTGTATAGGTATCCCACCGTCCTGATTCGCGCCATAGCTCCGCAGGCTGCAACTGTGGCAGCAGGCATTCTTGTGCCCCAGCGGCATTCATTTCCTCGCGAACAATCTGCGACACCTTCTGCAAGACCCGCCACATTAAGGGCAAGTACGCATACACACCACCCGCAATGCGCCGAATATAGCCTGCCCGCAGCAGCAGCTTATGGCTAGGAATCTCCGCCTCTACCGGATCTTCTCGAAGCGTCACAAACAGCATTTGAGACAGTCGCATTGCCCAGTTCCTTTTCAGACTCAAGAATCATCTCTCAGTCTAGAACATCCGATGTACCGGAACGGTAGACGATGGCAATTCGCAGTACACTTCCACTTTTAAGTAGACGGTACAAAGCGCTTTCGCAATGATTCTGCACGACGTTTAGACGTAGCATTTTGGGGTTCGATCGCTAACGCTTGCTCGTAAACTTCCAAGGCTTGACTCGCTAACTGTTTACGTTCATAGGCATGACCAATGTTGTTCAGTGCTGTGACATAGTTTTGATCAATTTTGAGCGCCTCTTTATACTGACGAATCGCCAGATCGTACTGCTCCTGGGCAAAGTAAGCAAAACCAAGCGCGTTGTAAATGGGTGCGCTTTCTGATTCCTGTAAGTCCTCTGCTTTCAAGGCTTTCTGAAACAGCATGATCGCTTGAGAAAAAATCTTCTTATCAAGATAAATGCTGCCCAGTTCGTAGTATTCCTGTGCGGTACCGGCTTCTTTAGTAAGTTTTGACTGCAACTTAGCGAGCGCTAACTCTACTTTGCGCGTTTTGAGAATTTGGCGCACGACAGACCAGCCTGCAAAGGCTAGCAGCAACAGTAGAAAGGAGATATAGATGAGGGGAGACGGTGTATCCATACCAAGAATTAGTTTACGCAAATAACGGTCAAAGCTGGCTATGCATCAACCTTATCGCAAAATGGGAGAGGTCGAGGAAAGGCTCAAGGATGAATTGAAGCCATCAGCATTTTTATAGCACTTACGCCATTTCATTCGTATTTACTACACTCACAACTTGCACTCGTCTTCAAAGACGGATCGCGTGCTTAAGCACTCGCCGCTTATTCCTTAGGGCAGTCCCCAGTAAAGCGCACGCTCTTGCAGCCATCCTTCTGCTGTCCAGCGGGCAATAATTTGGTTGATACGAAGTTGCAAATCGTTGTACTGCAAGCCTTTTGGCATCACGATGCAGAGTGGCTCTGCCGAAAGGGTGGGCGTCAGCAGCCGATAGCGCGGAAATTCTTGTACCCATCCGGTTAGCACGCTTGCATCAGCGGCAAAAGCAACCGCTCCACCTGTTTCGAGCAAGGTATACGCGTCAGCATAGGATGTCACGCTAATTAGGGTTGCCTCGGGCAGACGGTAGCGCAGAATCGCGATCGTACTTGAACCATCCAGTACGGCGATCGCACGCTTGCCAACATCTGCTAGCCGCTGCATTGATGCATCACTTGTAACAAGGGCTGTACCATCCAGATAGTAGGGCACACTAAAGCTAACTAGACGCGAGCGGGAGGGCGTGCCAGTCACACGGGCGATCGCAATATCTGCCTTGCCCTCTAGTACCGCCGCCAGACGATCCTGGTTGACGACAGGCTGTAGCTCAACAGCATCCTTGCTTCCCAGCAATTCCTGCGCTAGTCGTTGGGCAATCTCAATTTCTAATCCTTGTAGCTGTCCAT
>DATNQS010000490.1:0-4167 GCA_036703925.1 Candidatus Sericytochromatia bacterium | reverse complement strand
TTTATACGCTCTGAACTGGGTGACAAAATGGGTGCGATCGAAGATTACACCTTCGCGCTTCAAGCAAACCCCGACTTTGTCACTGCCTACTTTTATCGGGGTTTGGCACGTACTCGGCTGCAAAATAAACTGGGTGCGATTCAAGATTACACGGAAGTCATTCGGCTGAACCCGCAGGATGCCATCGCCCACTTTTATCGGGGACTCGCCCGCGTCAAAATCGGGCATCGTCTGGATGCGATCGAAGACCTCCGCCAAGCTGCCGCACTCTTTTCTGAGCAAGGCGACACGGCAAATTACCAGCAAACCCTACGCACAATCAAAAAGCTGCACAAAACGTTGGCGATCGCTACGTCCAGCCAGCCATTGGTATCAAGTGAAGTTTAGTGAGAGGTGGAGATAAGGTATTGGGAGCAGGATTCCGCTCTATTCACCCCATTGGGTGAGCCTTAGTGATGAGGCTGTTGCCACAGCAAAACAGTACCTTAAGAGATGTCCCAATGGTTTCGGAGGCTTTACTCTACTGCCTCTGCCCAGTTCTCAGCTTTAGATTTGTACCCGTGACCAACCCATCGTGTCAGAAACCACTGTTGCAGTGTGGTGCCGTGAGTCTTCAAGTCGTCGAAATCCAAAAGTTGCTCATCCACTGGAGTCTTTACAATGGCGCTGTTGATGGCATTTTTGGCACTCAACTGGAGCAAGCAGTGAAAGTCTTTCAGCGACGGGTCTTTTTGCCAAGCAGTGGCGTTGTGGATGCACGCACCTGGCGATCGCTCTACACTGGTGCCCCGCTCGAAATGCCGTTGCTGCAACGGGGTAGTGCTGGCGAAACCGTCGTGCTGCTACAAAAAGCGCTACAGGCTATTGGGCAAACGGCGATCGTGGTCGATGGCTCCTTTGAACAGCAGACAGATACGGCTGTGCGGCAGTTTCAGCGGCAGCAGGGATTAGTGGTGGATGGTGTCGTGGCTAGCTGTACCTGGCTGGCATTAAGCAAAGCATCGCCTGTTGCCAAGAACCCGCAGCACTAAGGTCGATATGCAGTATCAAAGTTAAAGGCTGTTTCCGTCACAACGTTGGGTAAGGGCTTCTTTCGTAGGGATTATTGACCGCATCCCTAGCCTACTCTCTTAAAATAAGGGAGCTAAAACCCATTTCCTTCGTCCTTTAGGAGAGAGGGGTTGAATTTAGCGGCTATCCAAGGTGGTAGTGTATCCCTACTGTGCCGCAGCATATGGAACTGACGGCAAGACTGCTTTAATGACAGCAGGATGCTTCTCATTGGTATAGTAGCCAACCAGGAGCAGTCAACCAGAATAAAGGGTGTAACGCTGATTTCTTCACTGCTGCTTCGTGCTAGCACTTGGGCATAACTATGAAATTGACTGACCGCTTTAGCGCTGTCGTTTTAGCAGGGCTGCTAGCTGCCTGCTCTCCATCTGCACCTGATACAACCTCGACCGCTGTCCTTTCGCCAACCGCATCACCCAAAGCGGCTGTTCTTAACCCGATCGCCAAAATTAGCGAAATTCAGAAGCTGCCCGTGTTTGTGCGCTTGCTCAATACAGATCAAGAAGAGCCTGCAAAAGAAGGCATGGGGCTGCAAGTCGGAGAAACGGTGCGAACTCAAGGACAAGCTTTAACCCAAATTGACCTGGATAATGGGTTGGCGTTTCGTCTTGCTGGCGATGCGGTGTTGAAACTCCAGCATGGCAACCGCCTTAATCTGACTGCTGGCGACATGATTACCTGGGTGCAGCCTGGGAAAACGTTGCCGACTGAGATTATCACCCCCACCGCTGTAGCCGGAATTCGTGGCACAACCGTGTTTGTCAAAATTTCGAAAGACCCAAAGGAAGGGGTGCTATTTTTTGCCTGGGAAGGTTTAGTAGCGGTGCGTCTGACGGGGCAAACGGAGGAAGTGCTGCTTAAAACAGCAGAAGAAGTGCGGATCAGACCCGGCGATCGCGATATTCGTCAGATTCGACAGCGCGTGCGACGTATGAGCCGCGCCGAATGGCGACAAAAACGTGCGGCTGACCCCATCCTACGCAGCTTCAAAAAAGCGCAAATGTCAACGCTGCCGATCATTGACCGGCTACGTCCTGGGCAGCTAGTGTTGCCGTCACCGTCTGCATCACCTCGGCAGGCGGAACAAACTAAGGAAGCGGCTCCACAAAATCTTCTGAAAGTCGAGACCCAGCCTAAGCTTGAGAATCCACCTAACGCCGAAGCACCGACTAGACCAGACAAACCTAGCACCGAAAAACTCCCTAGAGTTGAAAAGCTGTCTAAAGCCAAAAAGCCAGATAAAGCCGGAAAACCAGATAAACCAGACAAAGCACCAAAGTCGAGCGATCGATCAAGCGTTGATTCTACCTTCCGTAAACCCACATCATCTGGGAAAAAGCAGCCTGACGCGCAAGACCAGGACGATCGCGATCGTGCCCCAAAGCAACGCGACAACAAACCTAAAGGTAAAGACCGGGACGATCGCGCTCCAAAGCGGTCTGATGACTAGAGGTTGTTTGAGAAGTGTCTGGCGGTTAAAACCAGGGTTTTAGAACCTGCGGCGGCAGTTTTATAGCCCTTCGAGCATGGCTGCGCTAGTGTCCGTGTAGCCGCGACTTCAGTCGCCCAGGCTACAAGTATCTGGACTTTTAAAGCATCCTCTAACCTGATCCTGTTTTACATCCCTCCTTACCACCCTACAATTACTTTCCAGGCAAAAGAGCTGATCGCTAGCAGGGCGAGGTGTTGAGGCAGGAAGTTTAGAAATGGTTGACGCGCCAGCTTTTGGGTCAAAATGACGCTGCACCAGAAGGAGAAAATGAGCGTGACGCTTTGCAGAAAGGCAATGACAGCAGGATCCACAGTTGCGATGGGTAAATTTGCTGTACCAAACCCGAAGGTGGCAAACGTCACAGGAATCACCTGTCCCACTTCCGTTAAACCAAGTTTGAGGTAATGGGCAAGGCTTGCGCCCAAAACGAGTGGCAGATAGCCATACGCCAATTCTAAAAAGGGGCGGGGCTTGTAGCTTCGCTGTAGTAGCCGGATGAGACTATGGGCCGCGATCGCGATCGCCCCTGGCACTAGCAACGCCACCAGTGAAACGCCCGCGTGAATGCCAAAATTTTCTAAGTGTAGCTGCCAGCCAAACTGCATCTCAAGCTCTGGTAAGCGATGTAGAAAAACTGCGCCTAAGAGTAGAAACAGCAAACAAATTTCGGCATACATGGGCTGGTGAGTTGTCCACAGTTCAATGCCCGGTGGACGCAGGTTTAACTCGACCGATCGATGTGGGCAGGCTTTCAGGCAGGTCATGCAAAGGACGCAATCCCGGTTATCTTCAAGCTGTGCCGGATGGGAGTACAGGGGACAGCCGCCTGTTTCTTGCCCTTCGCCTTTTTGAGATCCGCCTTTATAACATTGATACGTGGTGCAAGTAGCAGAACAAATGCCTTGTTGGGCACGAAGTTCAACCATTGCTAGTTTGGCAAAAAGTCCATTCATGCCACCGATTGGACACAAATAGCGACACCAGAACCGACGTTCAAACAACATCGAGAAAACAACTGCTCCGGCAGTAATCAGCAGCAGCAAACAACCAGACAAGTAGGCAGTGTCCTCTAAGTTCCACAACTCTTCCCACAGCAGAATGAGTGTAAACATCCCAAACAGGAACCAACCGCCCCATTTTTCTGCCTGCTGTCGGGGCCAGGGCAGTAGTTGACGGGGGTAGAGCCAGAGCGAAACCTTCTGTGCCAGCTCACCGTAGATCATAAAGGGACAAACGGAACACCAAAGCCGTCCCACAAAGGGAAAGGTTGCCAGGATCAGCATCCACCACCATGCCCAAAAGAAATTGAGGGCAATGTTGCGATCGCGGCTTTGCGGACCCAGCATTAGCACAGCAACCACCACAGCGAAGAAACCCAGCGTAAAGCCATAATTAAGGCGATCGGGATACCACGGGCTTCGTAAAAACTGACGCAGTTTCGGCGATACGTTTAACAGGTTGACGCGAAACCGTCTGGTTTTAACGCTGACTGCCCAGAAAACTTCTTCTGTGAGAGCCGCAGCACCATTTGATTGCAGCAATGCCCGCTTAACCAGATTCTCCAACTCGGTCAGGTTGCCAGGAAAATCATAACCTTGCAGCCG
>DATNQS010000489.1:0-2333 GCA_036703925.1 Candidatus Sericytochromatia bacterium | reverse complement strand
GCCCAACGCTATGGCGATACGTTTACAACGCGCGTGTTAGGTTGGCAGTCACCGCCTGTCGTGTTTTTTGGTGATCCAGGGGCGATCGCGCAAATTTTTACCGCTCCAGCCGGTCAGTTTGAATTGGGTAAAGTAACCCATGTGTTTCGACCGCTGACGGGCGATCGTTCTCTCATCATGTTAGACGGCGAGCGGCATCAGCGACAGCGACAGCTTTTGATGCCTCCGCTACATGGCGATCGGATGCGAACCTATGGTCAACTCATTTGCGATCTGACCCGTCAGGTGATTGCAGACTGGACTTTAAATCAACCGTTCTCGATTCGAGAATCGACGTCTGAAATTTCGCTTCAGGTAATTTTGCGGGTCGTCTTTGGCATGACACCAGGACCACGTTACTACCAGCTCAAACATTTGTTAAACGCGCTGCTGGAAGCGGTTACATCGCCGCTGTATTCCAGCCAATTTTTCTTCCCAATGCTGCAACGAGATTTAGGACGCTGGAGTCCATGGGGTGCGTTCCTCAAACAGCAGTATCAAATTGACAAGCTCATTTATGCCGAAATTCGGCAGCGTCGCGCTCAGTTTGACCCTGATCGCGCTGATGTCCTGACGCTACTGCTCTCAGCTCAAGATGAAACAGGTCAATCAATGAGCGACGAAGAATTACGCGATCAGTTAATGACTCTTTTGCTGCTGGGGCATGAAACGACTGCGTCAGCTCTCTCCTGGGCATTTTACTGGGTGCATAAAGAGCCATCAGTGTTAGCACAACTACAGCAAGAGCTGGAGTCATTGGACAACGCACCAGACCCCGATCGCCTCGCTCAGTTACCCTACTTAACCGCTGTCTGCAAAGAGTCGCTGCGGATCTACCCGATCGCGCTCATCTCCCAGCCGCGCAAAGTCAAAGAACCTGTGCAGATTGGAGACTATACGTTTGACTCAGGAGCCATTCTGATTCCCTGCATTTATCTGGCGCATCGCCGCTCTCAGACCTATCCTGCCCCAGAGCAATTTCAGCCAGACCGCTTTTTGCAGCAAAAGTTTTCGCCCTATGAGTTTCTGCCCTTTGGCGGCGGTTCACGAAGCTGCATTGGCGCAGCCTTTTCGCTGTACGAAATGAAGCTGGTGCTGGCAACTGTCCTCTCTTGCTACACCTTGACTGCCACCACGCAAGGAACCGTCAAGCCAGAACGTCGTGGCATTACGTTTGTGCCCTCCAGCAATTTTCGGCTGACTGCGATCTCCCGCCGCACTAACACTAGCGCTGTCAACTCTAGCGTTTAAGGCAATGATTTATGGAATCAGGCGAACACCGCTGTCGATGCACTAATCTTCTGGGTCGCCGATCATATTTGGGCTAATGAGCGTAATGTCAAACTCGTCGGGTGGCACCGTCATGATGGCATCGCGCTTGAGGGAATAATAGATAGCGCGTACTTGTGGGCCAAAGACAACTTCATCTTCATTTTGCAAATCGTGTGCCTGAAGCTTGCGCCCGTTAATCATCAGACCATTGGCACTCGTTTTGCCTTTAAGATTGCCGTCCACAATGCGGTAATAATAGGTGCCGTTATCGTTGAGGAGCTGCACTAAGGTTGCATGACGGCGCGAGACAAACTGCGAAACGAGGCGCACATCGCATTTTGGATCTCTCCCGATCGAATAAACGGGACCATCAAGGACAAATTCTCGCCGTCCTTTGTCATCTTCAATAATCAGCAAATGATTTTGATGCGGTTCTGAAGGCATTGAACAATTCGTGACGTGGTGAGGTAAGCGCTGGCTAGACCGATTGCCTGAAGCTTTCTAAACTGGCTCACTACACTCTTAGCCAAGCTTAAGTGATGGAAGCCAAAAAACAGCGGTTCATGACGAAGTTAACAGCACTACTTCGCCATGATAGCGCCTGTTGCAGAACAGAGCCTACATTTACCGCTGATCAAAGTATTCCGCTCGTGATGCCTAAACGCACTGTCTCTTTCTCAAAGAGCCACCTAGCACTGGTGAGCCTTACAAAGCTTAGATAAGTACATAGCAAGAGTAATAGCAGTTCGGACGAGGCGCTGGGGTGTAGGTGGCGCATATGATTTGCTGAACAACAGACAGTGAAAGCCCTGGTTAGGGATAGCACCCCTAAACCCCATTCCTGCTCCGTGCCTTCGACTGCTAATAGCAACTGAAATCATTACTCCGATCGCTTGCGCTTGAGCTTTAAGACCGATCGTCGTGGTTGCTTTTGCCAAGCGTTAAGGAGGCTCAACACCTGACGTTTACGTTTAGACGGATCACCATCATCGTCCATCATCCCTGGGCTAATTAGCGTAATG
>DATNQS010000488.1:0-4576 GCA_036703925.1 Candidatus Sericytochromatia bacterium | reverse complement strand
GTCACTGATGGTTGGTCAGTTTATCCAGGTTTGATTCCAGAGGGAGACCAGATTATTAGCAAGACTTACATGACACGGGTCGAAGGCGAAAACACTCGGTTGCGTCACTATCTCGCCCGACTGCATCGCAAGACGCTATGTGATTCAAAATCTGAGGAAATGCTGAAGCACTCAGTTCGTTTGTTACTTCACTATCTCAAATTCTGGGATGTCCCGATTCCTCAATGATTCATTGCACCATTCAGCAACGCCCGTTCCCGAATCAGATTGCGCTCAAATTCTGCAAGTGCGTCGAACAGATGGAAGATGAGTCTGCCGCTATGATTGGTCGTGTTCAGGGACTCTTGTAAGCTAGAGAGTCCAACGCCTTGCTCATCTAAGATTGAGACAAGCTCAATCCGGTCTTTGAGTGAGCGTCCTAGGCGCTCTAACCGCCACACGACTAAAACATCACCAGTGCGGGCGACTTCAAGCGCCAGACTCAGACCGAGACGTGCCGTTTTTGCGCCACTGCTGTGGTCTGAGTAAATATTGGTACAGCCAGCTTGTTGCAAGGCATCTGTCTGCAAATGCAAATGTTGGTCGTCGGTTGAAACGCGCGCGTAGCCAATCAGCATCACTCGCCCCCGGTCAGATGGTAACGAAACTCGTTGTCCCACAGCATAGGTTGCCTTTGATTACTTGACCGAGTTTCGTTACTAAACTTGCGCCGCTTTCCTGTCTCTACCGCGTAGAGATCAGAACAGGCAAGAAAAGGTTCGTTTGTTTGCCCGTCAGTTGCAGTTAATCCTGGTTGCAGCGCCAGGCCTTTTGGTACCCACTCAGCACAGTTTGACAGCAAGCCGTCAAACCAACCGTTAATCGACCTTTCCGTCAGTTGCAGTTAATCCTGGTTGGAACGGATGATTGCAGGTTCGTTGCAACATAGTCCTGGCTCAGTTGCAGTTAATTCTGGTTCGGGTCAATTTATAGTTGCAGTTAATCCCGGTTGGAAAATGTCTTGATTGCAGGTTTGACGGTTTATGATTGCAGGTCGCTACAGGTAGTGTGAAACAACAGCACCCTGAACCTGAGAGGTCTTACTAGGGTCGGTTGCAACTGAAGATGGCGATGCCGATGGCACGACTTTCACACAAAAAAAGTTCGAACAGTCAGTCAACGGTTAATCCAGGTCGTTTTCTCCTTTCAAATGGCCGCCCACTTAGAGCGTTCTCCTTAGCTAGATATTGCTATGGTTACTGAAGTCAAGACTTCAGTAATTTTGGAATCGTTCAGCTATGTCCTTTGGAGCGTTTGAAAAAGCCGCACTCAGCGACCAAGAGATCACAGCACTATGGAATACGTTCACCTTGAGCACTCCAGAGGGCGAGACCGACCCCGTTCAGCCCCGAACAATTTCGATCGCTGCTTTGAACCAGATGCTGCAAGCCCTCGGACGCACTCCAACCGAAGCAGAGTTACAGCACCTGATACAAGAGGTCGATCGAGATGCCTCTGGCACGATCGAATTTGAAGAATTTCGTGACTTGATGTTGTCGAGACACGGTGATCGCGCTAGTCGCCTCACGCTTGCGTTTAGCGTACTCGATGAAGATGACAACGGTCGGATCAGCGCCGAGGAACTGCGTCAGGTAATGCAGCCATTTGGCTTAACCGATGTAGAACTTGACGAGATGATTCAAGAAGTTGATCGAGATGGTGATCGTTCGATTAATTTTGAAGAATTCTGTCAATTGGTGGCACAGGAGTCCGCTTCTGGCAAGGGATACAAAGACACACTGAATTTCTCGCATCGTGCCCCAGTGCTCGACGGAGGCAAGCCTTTAAAAACCTCTAAAACGGAGCAATGCGCGCCTGAACAGCCTTCTGAGCCTCTCGCAGCAAATCGCCAAGGGACATCGCGCCTACAAATGCAGATGGGGCTCTTCCGCTTGCTTCAGGGCGCCGCTTATCGGTGCTTCCGGGAGAGCTTCTGTGCTAATCATGAAACGCATTTGCGTGTTAAAAATCTGCCCTACTGCATGACGGATTTTGTTCCCTTTATCGAAGAGACGATCGCACTTTACAAAGCCTTGGGAGTGATTGAACCTGCCTGTTATCCGGTCTTGGACACTCTCGTCACCTCGATTGTCGAAGAATACGCTCGGCTCGAAGCTCGCATTCAGCAATGGGATAGCATCGAAAAAACACCAGCAATGCTAGCAACCGAGCAAGCAATGTTAGCGACGCGAAAAAAGTCTGTAACCGTCCAAGAAAAGTTTGCGGCGGGCATTGAATTTGCGATCACGCTGAAAAAGCAGCGGCTCAACTTAGCAGACGTCACAGAAGGCGTGCTAGCGATTCATGAACTCGATCGCTTGAGAAAGCTGGAAGAGCAGATCGACAGCCCTCTAGACCCATCCGACGACGACCCCAAAGCCTACTTAAGGCAGTGGAACCGGGTAATTTTGTCTGATGCCACTGAAGCGATCGATGGGGCAATGATGCCTGTCGCCTATTGGTACGAAGATTTCATGCCAAAACTGCTGGCAGCGTTTAGCGTCAACACAGCAGCGGATATCCAGCCGAACACTCACCCGCTGGTACAAGAGCTAGACCAGTGGTACGAGAGCGCTAAAGCAAAGGGAGAGTTTGATCGCTTTGGAATCGATCTCGTAGAAGCATTCCCCAGCTGCACAGTCCCTCAAAAACTCATGCTCAAGCAGGCGTGGCAGTTAACGCGACCCTATCTCCACAGCGTACAAAAACGGCGTGAACGGGTCGAGTGTGGACGCGAATCTGGCAGTCTGTCGCAGTATGTCACCTTTGTCGATGTCTATCTCAATCAGCGTGACGTGCAAACGGCTCAGATGCGACTCAGCTACCCCTACTATCTAGGCTCTGCGGTCTGGCGGTTTTTGCACACGACGGCTGAAATTGTTTGTACGCGCCCCCTCAAACCGCAAAAGGCACTGGTGGTTCAAATTAAAGCCTTCTTTCGACGGTTTGCTGCGCTCTATCCCTGTCCTTATTGCCGTCACCACCTCAATCTGTATGTTGTGCAAAATCGAGAGGTAGAACTGTACCCGGTCGAATATCTGCTGTTAGGGCGCGATCTTCCTGTCACTAACTTCGTGGTGTCGCTCGAGGATAAGCTCTCAACCCTCAGCGATGGGGTATCCCTGCGCTTGTTTTTCTGGAAGCTCCACAATACAGTATCGGCGTCGATCTCACGCTCTGAAGCATGGTATCGCCGTGATGAAAAAGCCTTTTACACGAGCCGCTATTATCCGAGCTTAGAAACTGAACTGGCGCAAGCGAAAATTCTTGAACAGAACTATCTGAGCCGCGACCTCGTCTCCCGACTCTACAACGTCTTCAAGCCTGTGTCTGGCTTAGCTGGACTGAGACTAATCCTGAAAAAGCGACTCGAGCAGAGCGATGGTGTTGGCAGCAAAGCGGTGAGTGTTGCCGCTCAAAAGTATATTCAGGAGTTAGACCGAGCCATGCTAGAGGGACAGTTCTTGCAAGAAATATACTGCTTTGATCCTGGTTTAGTTGAGCCGATACCACAAGCGACGAGGGCAGATGAAGCGTTCGCGCGAAGTGGCTTCTTTACAGAAACGGTACTGAGCCTGAGCAACGGTCTAGAAGGGCAAGAAACCACTAGCGAGTAAAGCTCTGTAAAGTCGATTTTCAGAGCGTTGGAAACCTGCCTCTGGGCAGGAAGTGTGAGACATCACGGTTCTTGGGTCTATCTTCGGAGCGTGGTGGAGCCGCTGATCGCACCCGCTACAGTTTTCGTTCAGGGAGGCTTTGTGCTCTACCCTCGGTCACTCACTCAATAAGCTGGGTTCTCATCTGTCTTTCGACAGCAGAATCTCTAAGCATCATACCTAAACGTAGGGCAGCACATGGAGCCCAAACAGTTAGTCTCGGTGCTCTAGAACTTGTGTCGAATAACAACACAACATCCTTTAAAGCCTTGCTACGTATAGTTCTTAGGCCATCCGATTCAAACTCATCCCGGTTTACTTTAATCGCTGTTTGGACTGTGTCTTCCGGTACTTCATAGAACTCTGCCACTTGCCCTATCGTGGCAATGCCCTGCCCCTGTCAAACAGCAAACATGAGAGCTTTTACCTTGTTTAAGATCGTCTCCGCCCGATCGCCTTGCATTTCTGCAAGCTGGCGATCGCGAATGGACCTGGATTCAACGAAAGCATCTTCTGATAAAGACATATGGGCTATGAAAGCACTCTATGAACAGTAGGGCAAAACGTCATTCTGCTTTTGCGATTTGTTCAAGCTCTGCAAGTTTTGCTTTCAATGCCTGTTTGAAGGCTTTAATCTCGTCTACTTGCCAGTTCTCTACAGTGATTGCCTGCAAGTTTTTAATGGCTCGTTCAGAGGGGGTACGAACGGATGATTCGCCAGCATGATGGGTGTTGAATAAAGGGCATTGCATAATGGCAGTATGAATTGAGGTCATTTTCCATGCAAGGCCCGGAATGCCTGTCTACTCATATCCGTAAAAATGGCAAGAAGAAAGGTAAGCAAAATCACATCTGCGTCGAGTGTGCGCGCCAGTTTATTG
>DATNQS010000487.1:0-2799 GCA_036703925.1 Candidatus Sericytochromatia bacterium | reverse complement strand
TCAATCATTCTCCCAGCGTGCCGAAACCCAGCAGCAAAGCCTGCAAATGGATTTGCCACCCCAACTACCTGCCCTGATTTCCGATCAGCCTAGCCTGGAACGTATTGTGGTCGAGCTAGTCAACAACGCCTGTAAGTACACACCGCCTGATGGTGAAATCAAAGTATCGGTCAATTTAACAGCTCAATATTTTGAGTTAAGCGTTGCGAATTCTGGTGCCGAAATTCCAGCCGCCGAACTGCCTCGCATCTTTGAAAAGTTTTATCGGGTGCCGCAAGCCGATCCGTGGAAGCGCGGCGGTACAGGCTTGGGGCTAGCGTTAGTGAGTAAATTGGTAGACTGTTTAGGTGGCAAAATCTCAGTCAGTAGCGGTTCTGGGCACACTACGTTTACCGTGCAGCTACCGACGGCTGACGAGCGGACAGCAGCGGCACAAAGTGCAACTGACGCAGGAGCTAGCAGCCATTAGCCGCTTGGTTCTCTCTAACGGTTCATTTGACAAACATTGGGTTTACGTTAAGTCGTTAGAGAAATAGCCCTAGAGGGGAATGTATGTAACGATCGACGGACTCGCTATTGTAAGGGCTTTGTAGCGGTGCTGCTGTAGTAAACATTCGCTCCGCTTGAAGCTATAGTTCCCAACGCAGAGGTACGCCCGATGGATGCAGAGACGCAACAGAATAGCCAGCCCCTTCCCCCGTTTCATGAGACGAATGACGAAACGCCCGCGATCGGCGGCGGTTCTTCGATCATCCAGTACTGGGCAAAACACACCCTGTCGCCAGAGGGACCGAAGCTGTGGCAAACATTGCTGCATAACAGCGCCTGCTTGTCCTGCGCCTGGGGGACAGGCGGGCAGAAAGGGGGCTTTACCAATGAGGATGGTGAAAAGCTCCAGCGCTGCATGAAAAGCGTCGAGGCAATTTCGTCGGAACTGAAGCCTGCGATCGCGCCTCAATTTTTTGAGAAACATAGCATTAGCGAACTTCAGCAGCTTACATCAATGGAAGCCGATCGTCTGGGACGGTGGAGCTTTCCAGTCATTTTGCGCGCGGGTAAAGCGCACTATGAGCGGCTTTCCTGGGATGAGGTTTACGCGATTACTGAAACTGCCTTTCGTAAGTCGCCGGAACGAGTGGCATCTTACAGTTCTGGACGATCGTCCAATGAGGCGGCATATCTGCTGCAACTCATGATTCGGGCGATGGGTTCAAACAACCTTGCAGACTGTTCTGATCTTTGTCATGCGCCTTCTAGCGTTGGGCTAAAGCAGATGTTTGGCTCTAACACGTCAATGGTGAGCCTGGAAAATCTAAAGCAGGCAGACTGTGTGGTGTTGGCAGGCTCTAACGCGGCATACAATCATCCGCGCTTGATGAATGAGTTGATTCGACTACGCGATCGTGGTGCGAAGATCATCGTCATCAATCCCATGATGGAAACGGGGCTGGTGAAATTTGGCTCTCCTGCTTTTCTAACCAGCCTGGTGCAAGGTGCTGAAATTTCGTCCCTCTACCTGCAACCCATTCCTGGTAGCGATGTCGCGCTCTTTGTGGGCATCCAAAAAGCGCTGCTTGAGCAAGGCTTGATTAAAGAAGCTTATCTGAAAGCACATACTGAAGGATGGGAAGCGATCGTCGAACAAGCGCGATCGACCGCATGGGACACCATCACCGAGCTTTGCGGTGTCTCTCAACCAGAAATCGCCGCCGCTGCTACCATCATTGGCACCTCAGAACGGGTCGTTTTCGGCTGGGCAATGGGCATTACTCAGCACGAAAACGGGGTAGACAACGTGTTTAGCATTGCCAACACGGCTCTGCTCACAGGGAATGCAGGCAAAGAAGGGGCAGGCACCATGCCCGTGCGGGGACATTCCAATGTGCAGGGCTTTGGCTCAATGGGTGTCACTGTCAAGCTCAAAAAGGAAATTCAGGAAGCGCTCGAAACGCTGCTGGGACGACCCCTCAGCAAGGTTCAGGGTTACCACACTCGTGATCTGATTGAGGCTGCCGATGCTGGTAAGGTCGATACGTTACTCTGTTTGGGCGGCAACCTGTACGGCGCGAACCCTGATTCGACCGAGGCAAAACGAGCGATCGGCAACGTTGAAACGGTCATCTATGTGGCGACGAAGCCGAATGTGGGACATTTTAACGGGCTGGCAAAACAGAATACGATCGTTATTCCCGTACTAAATCGCTTTGAAAATCCTCACAAAACGACGGTGGAATCGGGTAACAACTTTGTGCGTTTGAATGATGAAGGCAAAACCCATCTGAAGGATGCAGACTTAATCTCAGAAGTGGAATTTCTCACCACGATTGCACACCATATTCTGGGCGATGATCCGGTTGATTGGCGCAAACTTCAGGACACAAAGTACGTCCGCCAACTCATTGCCCAAACCATTCCTGGGTACGAAAAAATCGGCGCGATCGATGACACAAACGAAGAGTTTACGATCGACAGGCGCATTTTTACGGAACCAAAGTTTGCCACTCCATCCGGTAAAGCGTCTATGTTTGTTACGCCCTTGCCTGAGTTGATACTGCCTCAACCTCAAGCGTTCGGCATACCAGAGACAACGCCAGGGATCGTTCTGGCACTGATGACGGGACGTAGCTACTCACAGCACAACACAGTCGTCTACAAAATTGGTGATCGCTATCGCGGGATTCCTCACCGCAACTGCATTTTGATGAATCGCCTCGATGCGGAGTCCGTAGGGCTAAACGCACATCAGCGAGTCACTGTGCAGGGCGATGCAGGCAAGCTCGAAAATGTGGAAGTGATTTA
>DATNQS010000486.1:0-3856 GCA_036703925.1 Candidatus Sericytochromatia bacterium | reverse complement strand
GATCGTTAGCACGTCTGACAGCAAAAGTCAGTGGCAGCAGGCAAGCTTGTCAAATGCCACTGCACCCTAAACAGCCTGCATCTGTTCAAGCACTTGTCGAATGACGGTAGTGGGCACTTGATCGGTAACGATCGCGGCTCCGATCTGAGTGGGCAGGACAAAGCGTACCTGTCCTGCTTCTACTTTCTTATCGGCTTGGAGGGAGGTAAGAATTGCATCCAGGTCAATGCCAGCCGGTAAGCGAGTCGGCAGGTGAGCGTTTTGCAGCAAGGTAAGTTGGCGTTGGGCATCGGCTTGCTGCCAAAGTTGGAGCGCGACGGCAATCTCTGCGGCAGCGACCATGCCGATCGCTACGGCTTCGCCATGATTGACCACCTGATAACCTGTGAGGCTTTCGACGGCGTGGCCGATCGTGTGTCCATAGTTCAAAATCGCCCGCAGTCCGGCTTCTTTTTCATCTTTGCTGACAATGTGTGCCTTAGCCTGACAGGAATGGGTCAGCATGGCTTGCAAGAGGTCAGCACTCAGGTTAGCAAGCTGATCAAGCTGGGGTGCGGCTTCTAGTTGAGAGAACAGAGCGGCATCCCAAATCACACCGTATTTGATGACTTCTGCGATCGCGGCACGAAATTCTCGTACAGGCAAAGTTTGTAAGACTTGCGGATCAATCAGTACCAAACGCGGCTGGTGAAAGGCACCAATCAGGTTTTTGCCGTGGGGATGGTTGACCCCTGTTTTGCCACCGATCGCAGCATCCACCATTGCCAAAAGGGAGGTGGGTACTTGCACCACGTTGACACCCCGTAGCCAGGTTGCCGCCGCGAAGCCTGTCATGTCGCCAATGATGCCACCACCAAGGGCAACAAAGGTAGATGATCGCTCCAGATGGTTTGACAGCGCTGCATCGTAAATTTGGGTCAACGTTTCCAATGTTTTGTGTTGCTCACCGTCTGGTAAAAGGCAAGTCGCTACCGTAAAGCCTGCCTGCTCTAGAGCGGTGATCGCGCGTGTGCCATAGTGCTGAAAAACCGCTGGATTTGACACTAGCAACACGTTTTTACCCAACTTTAGCAGTCGAGTTTCAGTACCTTGCATCCACGTGCCAAGCTGATCCAGGCTGCCAGGGGCGATCGCCACCTCATATGAGTGCTGCGGAAGGTTAACGGGAATAAGAGATTGCATGGGAAGGGAGGAGGGATGGGGGATGAGGAGTAAAGAGTGAGGGGTGAGGAGTAAGGGGAGAGGGTGGCTTGGGGCTGGCGATTAAAATCGCGCCTACCACAACGAAATCCGCCTGCGCGGACTAGCAGCAAACAAGGCTTGAGCATCGGCGGCGGCAGTTATCGCCCTTTGGGCATGGCGACGCTAGTGCTCCTGTAGCTGCGGTTTTAACCGCCAAGCGCAGAGATATGTCAGGCAGTCAGGGTTGAATGTCCTTTGATTGCCCCTAGCGCATCAAGGCAGAAGTAATTGACGGGTGATGAACCAGCAAAGAGCCTCTCTCGTAACCGTTTTGTACATCTGCCTTTTGCCTTCTGCCTTTTGCCTTCTGCCTTTTGCCTTCTGCCTTCTAGCCCTACCGCTCTAGTTTATTCGCTTCGATCGCCCTGAAGTGCCCCATAGTTTTGTATAGTTTTGCTAGTCCTACGGAGCATACACATGGAATTTTTGCTTTTCCCCCTCATCTTGGGTGGTGTCTTTACTTTGGCAATCGGGCTGTTCTTTACCTTCCGTGCCGCTAAGTTGATCTAGCTACCGCCTTCTCCTGGCTACCGATCGCAGTGACTGCGTTTTCTGGCTCTGTCTGATGAGTCGCTTTCTCTACCAGATAGGCAGCTAGCTGCGTTTCAACCTCATGGCGCACAAGCTGGCGGTAGTGGAGAAAATGCTCTAGCAAGCCGCAGTTGCTCATATAAGGCACAAAGACTGCTGGATTGCGCTGGAGCATTGAGAAAAGCTGCCGCCAGAATTGGCCCCGTGTGCTGCGCTTGATGCCTTGTCGCCAAAAAATGGTCAGCACGGCACGTAGTTCAACCCATTCCAGCATTTGAAACGGACGCTTGTGCGGTGCGGGTTGCATATTCATAAAGTGGCGATAGACGCGTGCGAGGTAACGACTGGGTTCGTAAAGCTCCCAGAAGCAATCGACGTATTCCTTCGCCAAATCTTCGATCGGGCGTGTAGGAACAAAGTTCATCAGCCCCATCTGTTGTCCACTTAGATCTTTGCTGGATGCCAGCAAGCGCCCTTCTTTTTCCAGCCGATGCCACAGGGCAGTATTCGGTAGCGCATGGAGTACGCCGAACATTGCTTTGGGGATGGCAGTGGCTTCGACGAACTCAATGATGCGATCGCCCGCCCCAACTTTTTCGCCATCAAAACCGAGAATAAACCCTGCCATGACTGACAGACCTTTGCGGTTAATCGTTTGCACTGATTCGATCAACGAATTGCGCGTATTCTGAAACTTCTGGGTCATTGCCAAACTCTCTGTATCGGGCGTTTCAATACCCAAAAAGACAGCCGTAAAGTTCGCGGCAATCATCAAGTCGAGCAATTCTTCATCCTGCGCCAAATCCACCGATGCTTCGGTACTTAACCGGAAAGGATACTGGCGCTCCGCCATCCAGGGTCCTAGTTCGCGTAGCAACAGCTTCACGTTACGCTTGTTGCCAATGAAGTTGTCATCCACCATAAAGACCGATCGCCGCCAGCCCAGATCGTACAGCGCTTGCAGTTCTGCCAACAGTTGTGCGGGCGTTTTTGTGCGTGGTTTGCGTCCATACAGCACGATAATGTCGCAAAACTCGCACTGAAAGGGGCAACCCCGCGAGAACTGCACCGACATTTCAATGTAAGCGCTGAGATCCAACAGGTCAAAGCGTGGGACGGGCGTACCTGACACATCAGGCTTTTCACCCTCAGGCGCACGCAAAATTCCTGACGTTTCGCCTCGTTCCAGTGCGTCTACCAGCATTGGCAGAGTAATTTCTCCTTCATCTAAAACCAAAAAGTCGGCTCCCGCTTCCCGCGCGGCATCGGGTACAGATGTGACATACGGACCACCGACCGCAACCCGCTTGCCCCGGCGCTTGGCTTCATGAATGAGGTGGAGCAAATCAGGCTTTTGGACAATCATCCCCGATAGAATCACCAGATCTGCCCAATCCCAGTCAGCTTCGGTTTCCGATCGCACATTGCGGTCAACCAGCCGAAACTCCCACGTCTGCGGCAGGATAGCAGCAACCGTAATCATGCCGAGTGGGGGCAGTGACGCTTTGCGATCGATTAGCTCCAGGGCTTTATCAAACGACCAAAACGACTCTGGAAACAGCGGGTAAAGAAGTAAAACATTCATCAAATTAAAAACCTCAAACCAAACTTGATGGCGTACGCAAAGTCACTCAAGCTTACCGCGTACTTTCAGCTTTACGTTGCTTGTTGAAGCGGTCAGGCCGAAGGCAGAAGAAGGTAAAGGGCAAAGGGCAGAAGGCAAAAGGTAGAAGATAGAAAGCTGATGGCTGATGGCTGACAGCTAAACACTAATGGTTCACGCATATCAAAAAAGGCTTTCCAAATACATCACTTGGAAAGCCTCAATGCACTTAATTACAATCAGTCACAGAAGCTAATGCTTTCAAATTGCCTCATGGCAGATCAAAACCAGGTATTGCGGGAAGGGTTTTGGGCTGCAAAATGAGTCCAGGTACCAAGCGTGGCAGCAATGAGCCAACCGCTGAAAAGTATTACTGCTAAGGTCAACATAAGTCCTCCTTTGAGTGATCAAAATCCACTATTGGTGGTCTGTACCGAAGTACATGCTCACGTTAGCAATGGGATCAAGCCCCTGCAACGT
>DATNQS010000485.1:0-4021 GCA_036703925.1 Candidatus Sericytochromatia bacterium | reverse complement strand
GATTGAAAGAGCCGATCTTGCTTGTCCAGAGAAACGCCAATGCCTGTATCTGCAACGCGCACCTTCACCATGCCAGGGAGATCGTAGGTCAAAAAGGTTATTTTTTTCTTGATGACTTCAATGCCGATCGTGACCCCGCCTTCGTGCGTAAATTTAATCGCATTGCCAACTAGATTAAACATCACCTGCTTGAGGCGCAAGTAGTCACCAAACAGAATGATTTCGTCATCAGTCGGCGGCTTTTGAATCTCAAAACTGAGTCGCTTCTGATGCATTTGGCTATTGGCAAAGCGGCGAACATCATTCAATAGCTCGTTCAGGTTCACCGGGTTAAGCTCGATTTGCAGCGTGCCCGCCTCGATCTTGGCGATATCTAACACGTCCGTAATGATTTCAAGGAGGTGCAGGGCCGACCCATACGCCTCTCTAATAAATTCGTCTTTTTCAGCGGGGTCATCCGCCATGCCATCCAAAATGAGCTTGAGAAAGCCAATCATCCCGTTTAGAGGGGTGCGTAACTCGTGAGATGTGTTGGCGAGAAACTCGCTCTTCAAGCGAGAGGCTGCTTCAGCCTGCTGCTTTGCTTCTTCCAGTTCATGATGCTTTTGGAGCAGGCGACTGTTTGCCTGCTTTAAGTCTGCGGTCAGCGCATTACTCGCAGAAAAGAGAGACGCATGGGCGATCGCCGTACCAACTTGGTCTGCCACCTCCTGCATCAACTCCAGTTCGGCTTCTGTCCACAAGCGGGCGTAATCGCACTGGTGCAGCACAATCAGCCCATTGGGTTGATCTTGATAGCACGTTGCCACAACCAGTGTCGATTGTTGCTGCAAGTCTGTAGCAGCGATCTGTAGAGTGGCGTTGCCTTTCAGCGCAATCGGTTTGAGCGAGGCGATCGACGCTGCCAATAGGGGATGATCAGCCACCCCAAACTCCATTGCCAGCATGGAAGGGACTGACTCCTGGCAGTACTCTGCTATCACCTTAATTTGGGGGTTCAGACGCTCGTAAGGACCAACCAAACAACGACTAACGCTCAGTGCTCTGCCTAAGCCCTGCACCGTCTGCTGCCAAATAGTAGGTAAATCGAGCGTTCGACGTACGTTCCAGGCAATCTGGGTCAATAGCCGCTGGTAGCGATCGGAGCTAAGTGAGGCAAGTGGATAACCGTCGTCGGAGACCAGTGATGCTGCTAAGGCTGGTGTGAGGGCAGTTCCGTCGGGTGAGCGCAACGATCGCCCAGCCACAATGACTGTCGTTGGTGCTTGGCTCGGCATCAAAACAGGACTCATCACCAAATCAAGCACCAGCTTCTGTTCACCACAGCGAAAAGAGCAGCAAAAATGCTCTGCGACACGGCAACTCAGAACACGCTGAAGTCGTTCCAGGTAAGGCGCTAACTCAACCGGGCTAAAAATAGCATCAGGACGGCTGCCCAGCAATCGTTCTGGCTCAAGACCATAATCGCTAGCCCGCTGCCAAACAAAGGAAAGATAATTCCCTGCTGCGTCCTGAAGAAACATCAACTCATCCGTCATCCCTGCTGGCTGCTCACTGACCGGGATGAGTGCCAAACCGTCTGATAGGGGACGTTGAAATTCTGTCGGGGTAGTCATCAGAGTCAGAATGGGAATGAGTTGATGTGCCAGGCGCGCAGGGTAGATGCAGTCAGATGCTTTGAACCTAAACCGATCAAACAAACAACTTCAGGCGTTTGCCCACAATCCCGTTACTAAGAAGACCTGGAACTGGACTACAGCGTTCAACAGTGACAAAACGTTAGTACTAAGCCTCAGCGATTGCTAGCAGCACTAATCGTTCCACTCGCCCCGTGGTGGTACAGGCGGGTTACGCTTCAACGTCCGAGCCAGCTCATCCTCCCGACCACCTTGATTTCTGAGCCACTGTCGGATTGCCACTTCAATCACTTTGCTTGGATCATTGGTCAAGTGCTTGAGTTGCTCGAGCAGATCAGGGTCAAGCTGGACGGAAACCGCCACCTTTTCAGTCGATGGATGTGAATGGACAGCAGGCTCGTTCATAAGGGGAAACCGGAGGATTCTATAGAAAAAACGCAAATTAAAGTATGGAGTGTGTCCATCTTGCCTAGCCTACTACCTAAGGAAAGCGATGGGCAATTCCCAGAAGGCAATTAACATTGCTACACCCCGAAAAACTCTATAGCTTCTTCATAAATTTTACTGACCTGTAGCTGAGGGTACACCAGAAGATTCAACAGGCAACCCCATGCCATGCTGCCAGCAAGAAAGCATTACAATACATTAAGTAGAAAGGACTAGACCGTCGCTTGTGTGTGCGATCGCGCATCAGTAAGCTAGAGTCTAAGATCCGAAGCCCAAGCCGTGACAACTTAATTCTACTGTCTTCTTTTTATTTATTTTTCGTCTTAGTTCAGCGACCGTCTTACCCAACTACAGTGGAAGTGCATGACCGACGCACCTGTCTCTCATATTCGTAATTTTTCCATCATTGCCCATATCGACCACGGCAAATCCACCCTGGCAGATCGGTTGCTGCAAGACACGGGCACCGTTCAAGCGCGAGAAATGAAAGAACAGTTTCTCGACAACATGGATCTGGAGCGTGAGCGGGGCATTACGATCAAGCTGCAAGCCGCACGGATGAACTACACAGCCCGTGACGGACAGCACTATGTTTTAAACCTGATTGACACACCGGGGCACGTCGATTTCTCGTATGAGGTGTCGCGATCGCTGGCTGCTTGTGAAGGCGCGCTGCTGGTAGTGGATGCGTCCCAAGGTGTAGAAGCGCAAACGCTTGCAAACGTGTATTTAGCACTGGAACACAACCTGGAAATCATCCCGGTCTTAAACAAAATTGACCTTCCCGGTGCAGAGCCTGATCGCGTCAAGCAAGAAATTGAAGAAATTATTGGGCTGGACTGTAGCCATGCGATCCAGGCATCTGCTAAAGAAGGTATCGGCATTGAAGACATTCTAGAAGCGATCGTCCGGCAGGTGCCGCCACCGCAAGACACCGTGCAGGAACCACTTCGAGCACTCATTTTTGATAGCTATTACGATCCCTACCGGGGTGTGATCGTTTACTTCCGGGTGATGGATGGGTCGCTGAAGAAGGGCGATCGTGTGCGGCTGATGGTCTCTGGCAAGGAGTATGCAGTAGATGAACTGGGCGTGCTCTCTCCTACTCAAGTGCAGGTTGACCAACTCCACGCAGGCGAAGTGGGTTACTTAGCTGCTTCCATTAGAGCCGTAGAGGATGCCCGTGTTGGTGACACCATTACGTTAGCAGCAGCTCCTGCTAAACAGCCGTTGCCTGGTTATATCGAAGCCAAGCCAATGGTCTTCTGCGGGATGTTTCCTATTGATGCCGATCAGTTTGAAGACCTGCGCGAAGCTTTAGAAAAGCTCAAGCTGAGTGACGCAGCCCTGTACTACGAGCCAGAAACCTCTAGCGCGATGGGCTTTGGTTTCCGCTGTGGCTTTTTGGGCTTGCTGCACATGGAAATCGTCCAGGAACGGCTAGAACGAGAATACAACCTGGATTTGATTACCACTGCACCGTCCGTTGTCTATCGGGTGACAACACTTAAGGGTGAAGTGCTAGAGATTGACAATCCTAGCCGACTGCCAGAGCCACAGTTGCGCGAAAAAATCGAAGAGCCGTATGTCCAGGTAGACATGATTACCCCAGAAGCATACGTTGGCACCTTGATGGAGCTAAGTCAAGGGCGGCGAGGGGTTTTCAAAGATATGAAGTACCTCACGCCGGGACGCACCACGTTGATCTACGAGTTGCCGCTGGCGGAAGTCGCGACTGACTTTTTTGACCAAATGAAGTCGCGATCGCGCGGCTATGCCAGCATGGAGTACCAGTTGATTGACTATCGAGAGAACCCGCTTGTCAAGCTGGACATTATGATTAACGGTGATCCTGTTGATCCCTTAGCCAGCATTGTGCATCGCGACAAAGCTTATGGCGTGGGTCGTGCCCTCACCGAAAAGCTGAAGGAACTCAT
>DATNQS010000484.1:0-7585 GCA_036703925.1 Candidatus Sericytochromatia bacterium | reverse complement strand
GCTGGAAGTCGATGCTGCTGGGCAGATCGTTAAATCGCTGGGTATGAAGCCGTCTCAGTCTGGTTCGCCGATGCAGCTAACCCTTGATTTGGAGTTGCAAAAAACGGCAGAAAAAGCACTGGCAAAGCGTCGAGGCGCTGTTGTGGCACTGGATGTGCAAACAGGTGAAGTGCTGGCGCTAGCAAGTGGCCCCACGTTTGATCCCAATTTGTTCACACGCCGCATTTCTCCAGCTGAATGGAAAGAGCTACAGAGCAGCAGCCAGCCCTTTTTGAATCGTGCATTACAAGGCTATCCACCCGGTAGCACCTTTAAAGTGGTAACGGCAGCCGCCGGTATTCAGTCTGGCAAGTTTTCGCCCGATTCAACGCTGGCAACCTTTGCCGCACTCAACTTGGGTGGGCACTTGTTTCATGAGCATGGCGCTGGCTATGGGGTGATTGGGTTTCGGGATGCCATTGCCTACAGCAGCAATACGTTTTTCTATCAGGTGGGGCTAGCAGCAGGACCCGAACAAATTTCTAAATGGGCAAAACGTTTGGGGATTGGTACTACAGACACGATGGGCTTGGATGGTGGTAGCCAGGGCTTAGTGCCAACACCGGCTGAAAAGGAGACGTTGTACAAAGAACCCTGGTATGGGGGCGACACCGTAAGCATGTCGATCGGTCAAGGGTTGGTGCAGGTTACGCCGCTAGAAATGGCAGTGATGACAGCAGCGATCGTCAACGATGGCAAACGTGTCAAGCCGCATTTACTGAAAGCCCAGACGGCTGATCCCCAACTGCAACCTGAAGCAACAGGGTTAGACCCAGGCACGATCGCCATTATTAAAGCGGGTCTGATCGATGTTGTACGAAAGGGAACAGCCAGCCAGCTTAACAATGGCTCGATTCCCCCAACCGGTGGCAAGACAGGGACATCTGAAGTACTGGGGCAACCGGATCATGCCCTCTACGTTGGCTTTGGACCTACCAGTAAGCCCCGCATTGCAGTGGCAGTTGTGGTCGAGAATGGTGGTTTTGGAGCAGTGTCAGCAGTGCCGATCGCTCACGAGCTTTATAAGACGTACTTCAAATCTCGCCCTAAGCAGTGAGGTTAAACTCACCCCTACCAGGTGCAGTGTACACAGATCTCTAAGTGAGCCGCAAGTCGTAGAGTGATCCCCCTCAGTTCCCTTGAAAAAGAAACTTTAAACGCTTTTAGTTTGGTTTCCTCTTTTCGAAGGAGGGGTAAGGAACTCGGTTCGACTTTTAGTTACGGATAGGGAGACGATCGCAAAAAGTATCATCCGGCAGAGGCGCAGAGTTTGCAGGGAATTTTCTCGGCAAACTCTGCGCTTTTGTGTTAGCGGCTTGTGCAGCACTCGATCAAAAGCTAATAAATCATGACTTTTACACTTTTTGCAATTCTTATCATTGCCTTAACTTTTCCACACGTAATCCACAGCGTTTCCACAAGTTATTGAGCGCTTTTCCCCAGGTAATCCACAGCTTATCCACAGGATTGCAAAAGTTTTCCACAGGCTGCACGAAGGCATCGGTCTTTGCCGCCGCGATCGACCAATTGGGGACGATCGGGTTTAAAGAACGAAAACCGCCTGAGCTTCATGACGTTATGTAACAAAAAGCTGCCTCAAACCACGATTCTCTCGTGAATCTTTTGATCGTCTAAAGTTGTATGTAACATTTCGCAGCATTGACAAGACGGGGAACCCGACCGCACAATGTGACGACTGGCTTGAAAGCGCACCGACCGATTGCTGGCAAACCCCCATCCTGTCTCCACTTCAGCGATGGGGACGTCTCCTGACAAGGTCAGCTTTGCGCTGCGTTTGGCTGCTTAACACACCATCCATCAAGTATTCGCGTTGCTTCATAGCGAGATGAATTGTTCTCATCCCTGACCCTTCTCCCTCTCCTTTTGGAGAAGGGATAGGAGCAGGACAGATCAGATGGCTTCATCTCAGATCCAGCAACGCCAGGTATTCCACCCATTCACCCTGCCCAGATTTAGGGAGAACCAAAATTTCTATGAATAGCACCGTTAGCCTGTTAGTCGAAGTCCCTGAAGTTCTACACGATTCCCTCAAGCATTATTTAGAAGTCCGTCCTGACTGGGATCAAGATCGGGTGTTTACTGCTGCCCTATCGCTGTTTCTGCTGCAAAACCGTAGCCCCGATGCTTTCCCAGAAAAGCAAAACCAACGTCAAGCCTCGCGCATTTACCTGGATGCATTGTTCAAACGTCCGATCGGGCAAAACAATTAGCTAGCAGCCGTTAGGGGTTAGTAGTTAGTAGCCAGTGGTCAGCCTTGACAATACGGCGAACGCAGAAAACTAGCTGGCAATTCCATTCGTAGTGCCTTTCATTCAAAGCGAGCAGTATGGCTTACCAAATTTCAGCGACGAAGCTTCAGGCGTACAACCGCTGCCCCTACGCCTACTACCTTCGCTATGAGCGAAAGCTAACAACCAATGAGTTTTTTGGGTCAGCCTCATTGGGTATTGCGCTTCACCAGGCGCTTGCCCAATGCCACCGAGACTGGCACTACGAACAGCCAATACCAGATTTACGCTGGGTGCATTACTGCTGGCGGCAACATTCGACAGAATTGAGCGCTAGCCAGGCTATAGAAGGATTTGAAATCCTGGAAAATTATTACCACCGTTTTATCGCCAGCGAGGTTGCACTGAGGCAACCGCTGGCGGTAGAAGGGCGGATTCAAGGCTTTTTGCAAGTCGAAAATTTAGAGTTTCTGATCACGGGACGGTACGATCGCCTCGACTTTCTCTCAGACGGTTTGGAGCTTATCGACTACAAATCGGGCCGTGAAGTGAAGCTACCAGACGCAACAGAGATTGATGTCCAAATTGGTCTGTACTACCTGGCGCTGGAGCAAACCTACCAGCAAAGCCTGAAATACCTCAGCCTAATCTTTTTACGTACAGGTGAAAAAATTCGCTTTGAAGCGACGGTAGAGCATCGGCAGCAGGTGGAATCAATGATTAGCAATCTGGCAGTGCGGCTACGCTATGATCGCGGCTGGGAGCCAAAAACCGGACGGCAGTGCGATCGCTGTACCTTTGCCCGTTACTGTTCAGCCGTTAGTGCCAGCCCTGTCCCGCTACCCGAAAACCGCTCTCGGTCACAGCTTCAGTTAGCGTTGAATTTGTAAGGGCGATGAAGAACCAATTTATAGCTATCAGCTATCAGCTATCAGCCTTCAGGGTTCACTAAATAATCGGCTAACTGCTGACTGCTGACCGCTGATAGCTAAACCTCTCGAACGATGCACGATACTCATAGCCAGCGTTACAGTAAACGTGAACCATGGACTAGCGACAGATATGGAAACGCGAGAACTCGGTACATCAGGCATCCATATTACGCCCATTATTACGGGCACCTGGCAAGCTGGTAAAAGCCAATGGGTTGGTGTTGAAGATGCCGAAACCATCAAAGCCATACGAGCCGCGTTTGATGCTGGAATCACAACCGTTGATACGGCTGAAGTCTATGGCGGCGGACATTCTGAGCGGGTTGTTGCCGAAGCGCTCTCGGATGTGCGGGATCAGGTTGTCTACGCCACGAAGGTGTTTGCCAATCACCTCAAGTACGAGCAGGTGCTGGCTGCGTGTGCACAATCGCTCCAAAACCTGAAGACTGATCGCCTTGACCTGTATCAGATCCACTGGCCCTCTGGTGCGTTTAAGAGTGAAGTAGTGCCGATCGAAGAAACGATGCGGGCACTCACTGAATTAAAACAACAGGGCAAAATCCGGGCGATCGGCGTTTCCAACTTTTCTCAGGCGCAGCTAGAAGAAGCGGCACAGTATGGACGCATTGACAGCCTGCAACCACCCTACTCGTTGTTTTGGCGCTATGTCGAAAAAGATGCTGTGTCCCATTGTGTAGAGCAGAAGATTTCCATCATCGCTTATTCATCGTTGGCGCAGGGACTTCTGACGGGCAAATTCGGACCTGATCACAGCTTTCCGCCAGAAGACAACCGCGCGAAGAACAAACTGTTTCAAGGCGAGACCTATCAACGTGCCCAAGCTGCGTTAGAAAAACTACGCCCGATCGCTGATCGCTACCAAACGAGCCTTGGCAATCTGGCGTTGGCATGGCTAATCGCCCAACCTCAGGCAAACGCGATCGTGGGTGTTCGCAATGCCGCACAAGCGGTTGACAATGCTAAAGCAGGCGAAATCAAGCTTACCGACGCAGATATTGCCGCAATCGACCAGATTGGGCGTACCGTCACTGATGCCCTCGATGACAATCCGTTGATGTGGAATTGGGGGTAGGTGCAAGCCGATGCAGGTTGATTGCCTGGATCATCTGGTTCTCACCGTTTGCAGCATCTATGCGACCTGCGACTTCTATGCTCGCACGTTGGGGATAGAATTCATTACTTTTGGGAACGATCGCACTGCGTTACCTTTGGTCAGCAAAAGATCAATCTGCACGAAGCAGGCAAAGAGTTCGAACCCAAAGCACTCTATCCTTCACCGGGCTCAGCGGATCTCTCTTTTATAACAACGGTGCCCCTAGAGAAAGCGATCGCGCATCTTCACGCCTGTGATGTTGAATTGTTAGGAGAAGCGGTAAAACGAACGGGCGCGATTGGGTTCTCCGTTCTATTACTTTCGCGATCCTGACGGCAATTTAATTGAGCTCTCTAACTGTGATTAGAATGACGCAAGATCCCCGACTTCTTTATTGGGGCAAGCTTGACGGTTGAGTTTTAATCAGAAGTCGGGGATCTAAACCCCTCAATCCATCTAGTTGCCTAACTTTGATGATTACATCTCCACTGGCAGTGCGCTCAATGCATAGATTACGATTGGCTAAACAGAATTTGTAGAACTGCGCGGGAGTCATGGGGGCGATCGCAGGCAAATTCACTGTCAGCGGCATAGTTTCCGTTTGAATGAGCAGCGTTGTCATAGTTGCCTCTCAGCCCGTGAATGTAAAAGCCCATGAATGTGAAAGCCTGTGAAGCCGCTCACCAAATCTTTGCCATTCGTAAGATAAATCCTGGCAACTCTGGATCAGCACTCACGGTATCAGGATTGTCCAGGATGAGCGGTTCCTGCTGAGGACGATAAAGATGTACCGTGCGGTTTTTGCGGTCAATTAATAGTCCTAGTAAAATCCCATTCGCCCTGTATTCTTTCATCTTGTCTTGCAGGCTGTTCAGCGTGTCGCTGGAAGAGCGTAGCTCAATTACAAAGTCAGGGCAAATCGGTGCAAAGGATGCCTTTTGTGCTTCCGTTAAGGTCTGCCAGCGCTCTAGCTTGATCCAAGAAGCGTCAGGAGAACGGGTCGCACCATTTGGCAGGGTAAACCCAGCGCTGGAGTCGAAGCCGATACCTGTTCCGTCTTGCTCTGTCCAATTCCAAAGTTGGGCGGCAATGTTGAAGTTTCGATTACCTGTATCAGCCAAAGCGGGCGGCATAATGATTACATCTCCGCTGGCAGTGCGTTCAATACGTAGCTCACGATTGGCTAAACAGAATTCGTAGAACTGCGCGGAAGTCATGGAAGCGATCGCAGGCAAATTTACTGTCAGTGGACTGTTTTCCGTTTGAATGAGCAGCGTTGTCATGGTTGCCTCTCAGCCCGTGAATGTGAAAGCCCGTGAAGCTGGTCACCAAATCTTCGCCATTTGTAAGCTGAACCCTGGCAACTCTGGATCGCCACTCACAGTTTCAGGGTTGTGTAAGATGGTCGGTTCCTGATGAGGACGATAAAGATGCACCGTGCGATTTTTGCGATCGATCAAAAAGCCTAGGACAGCCCCATTCGCAATATATTCCTTCATCTTGTCTTGCAAACTGATCAGCGTGTCGCTAGCAGAGCGTAGTTCAATCACAAAATCAGGGCAAATTGGTGCAAAGGATGCTTTTTGTGATTCCGTTAAGGTTTGCCAGCGCTCTAGCCTGATCCAGGAAGCATCAGGAGAGCGGGTCGCGTCATTGGGAAGGGTAAACCCAGCGCTGGAGTCAAATGCTTCCCCAGTACCATCCTGATCAGCCCAGTTAGCTAGTTGCTGAGCAATTTTAATGTTTCGGTTCCCTGTATCAGCAAAAGCGGGTGGCATGATGACCACATCTCCATCGGCAGTGCGTTCAATGCGTAGATCGCGATTGGCTAAACAGAATTCGTAGAACTGCACGGGAGTCATGGGGGCGATCGCAGGCAAATTTACTGTCAGTGGACTGTTTTCCGTTTGAATGAGCAGCGTTGTCATGGTTGCCTCTCAGACTGTAAAGGGGAAAGAGTGACTGAAATCTTTGTTCAACACACTGCAACCCTGCAAGGATTTTGAGATTTATTTGCTCAAACGCCGTTGGAATAAACGCTGTCCACGGGCGATGCTCTACCACTATGCTGGCACTTTCCTGGCTTTTTAGCGACTGTCAAAGCCAATAAAGGCTATGTGGATTGGAAGGACAGCGTAATTGTTGCTCTTCTAGGACAAAGGACATACACAACATCTTTGCAGGTTCGCGCAGCCGTCAATTCTTCTCTCTAAACACAACTTTCCACGCTTCGACGGTGCCTTTACCCACTTCGATATCTTTCGTTTTGCCGTTCTCCCACACTAACCGAACTCTCATATTTCCGGCTGGAGCGTTGGCAAGAGCGGTGGCTAATTCAGACGTGACAGCCCCTTCCTCATAGGTGTAAAGCTGACCGTTAACTGCGAACAAAATTGCCTTGGGTGTCTCGTCGAAGCGGGTGTAATGGTAGATTGGCTCCTGCTGAGAGTAACTTTCTTCAACTTTTTTACCCTTCTTTTCAACCCAACGAGTGCGCCAAACAGTTTTATAGCCAACGAGGTCTGACTCGTACCAGGTATAAGTGGCGCGGATACCGCCTTTTGACCAACTTGTGACAAAGACAAACCCGTGGTCAGAGGGGCTAAAGTTTTTGTCATAAACAACAACGCCATCAAAAGGATCGCTGATGACCTTAGACCACTGCACCTTAGCATCGCCATCAATTGGTGCAGGCTGAACAGCCCCAGCGGGCGATCCTATGAACGCAAACCCAATGCCCAGTCCTAACGCAAGTACTTGTTTTTTCATCTCAATCTGTGTTCTGAAAGCAACTGATAACGTGGCACTTACCGGGTGGCTAGTGACCAATATGGACTTCCTACAAAGGCTGTAAGGGCGATCGCGGACAATTCGTGAAAATCAGGTGTAGGGGAAAGGGAGGAAGCAAGGGAGGCAGGGGAAGCAGGTGAGGCAGAAAAAACTTCAGCCTCGTAACTCGCTAACGCATCGCTACTCAAAACTCCCCTTGCTCCTCTTGCCCCCACCGCTTCAGCCTTTATGACTGATCAGGCTTCGCGATCGCCTCTAGCACTGCCGCGATCGCCCTATCCTTCTGGGGATCACTTCCCTGGGCATAGGGGACAGTAAACGGCACGTCAATATCAGGGGCAACGCCTTTGCCTTCAAGCCGCTCTCCATTGACTGATACGTCTGCCACCGCAAGGTAGAGCAGGCTGCCGTCCCGCATAATGTAGGCGCGTCCGGCTAGTAAGGCTCCAGCGGTTTTGCTG
>DATNQS010000483.1:0-3220 GCA_036703925.1 Candidatus Sericytochromatia bacterium | reverse complement strand
TACACTCCGGTAAGCTTTAAACCGATCATTTTCTAGCTGCGATTTGAGTTGAGCCTATGAAGTCCTATCTGGCGGCTGCTGTGCAAATGACCAGCCTGCCTAATCTCGAAAAAAATCTAATCCAGGCAGAAGAATTAATTGACCTGGCGGTGCGTCGGGGCGCTGAACTGGTTGCTTTGCCAGAAAATTTCTCGTTCCTGGGTGACGAACACGAAAAGCTGGCTCAAGCAGAGACGATCGCCGCTGCCAGCGAAAAATTTCTTAAAACGATGGCGCAGCGCTTTCAGGTGACGTTACTGGGCGGCGGTTTTCCAGTGCCCGTCGGTAACGGCAAGGTTTACAATACAGCGTTGCTCATTGACCCTAGCGGAGCAGAATTGGCGCGATACGAAAAAGTGCATCTGTTTGATGTCAACGTCCCTGACGGCAACACTTATCAGGAATCAGGCACCGTGCTGGCAGGTATACAACTACCACCCATGCATCCGTCTAAGGATCTTGGCAACCTGGGACTATCGGTTTGTTACGATGTGCGCTTTCCAGAGCTTTATCGCCATCTCGCGCAAATGGGCGCAGAAGTGTTGTTTGTTCCTGCTGCCTTTACGGCGTTTACAGGCAAGGATCATTGGCAGGTGCTACTGCAAGCACGGGCGATCGAAAACACGTGTTATGTCCTGGCTCCCGCCCAAACAGGACGACATTACGCCATGCGCCAAACCCACGGACATGCAATGGTGATCGACCCCTGGGGCATGGTGCTAGCCGATGCCGGGAATGAACCAGGCGTAGCGATCGCCGCGATCGAACCCTCCCGGTTAGAACAAGTACGTCGCCAAATGCCCTCCTTGCAGCATCGAGTCTTCATCTAAAGGTCATCGCCGAGGAACAAAATATAAGAGCAAAACGATTATCTACTGCCGTTCAGGCAACGGTCTGCGAACTAAAGAAACGTCTCTTTCGCCACGTACACCACTTAACCTTCTGCCATAGAAACTGTACATTGGGAGGGAAAAATTATTTCCAGAGCCAATGGTAGATTGCATGACTTGGTTAATGGTTCCAGCCGCAACCGGCAAGGCTAACTGGTTAAGCACATCGCTGCTGGCAGCAGTGGAGGCGGGTGCTGTTGAAGCAAGCGAAGTAGAGGCAAGTAACGGCTCTCTGGTCTTAGCTGGAGTGCTGTTAAGCCTGGTTGTCATCTTTTTGGCAAGCAAAATCGGTGGGGAATTGTGCAACCGCATTGACCTGCCGCCCGTGCTGGGAGAGCTAGTAGGCGGTGTAGTGGTTGGGGTGTCGGTACTGAATCTGCTGGTGTTTCCAGAGGGAGGCGAAGATGGCAGCCACTCGCTGATTATGAACCTGATGCAGATGACGGCACACCTCAGCCCAGCCGCACTAACGTCTGTGTTTGAAGCGCAGAGTGAGGTCATTTCCGTTTTGTCGGAAGTGGGGGTGATCATTCTGCTGTTCGAGATTGGCTTGCAGTCTGATTTGAAGGAACTGCTGCGGGTCGGACCCCAGGCAACGGTTGTAGCAGTCGTTGGTGTTACAGCTCCGTTTGCTCTAGGAACAGCAGGACTGATCGTGATCTTTGGTATTCCAACTGTGCCTGCCATTTTTGCTGGAGCTGCCTTGACAGCAACGAGCATAGGCATTACAGCCAAAGTGCTAGCAGAAATGCAGCGTCTAAGTACGCCCGAAGGTCAGATTATCATCGGTGCGGCGGTGATGGATGATGTGCTAGGCATCATTGTTTTGGCAGTGGTCGCCAGCCTCGCAAGAGATGGCAAAGTGGAGCCAGCTAATGTGGCTTACCTGATTTTTAGTGCAGGTGTCTTTTTAGTCGGCTCAATTTTGGTCGGTCGCTTCCTTAGCCCGTTTTTTGTGGCGTTAGTGAATGGGATGAAGACGCGGGGACATTTGTTGCTGGTTTCCCTGATCTTTGCGTTCATCCTTGCGTATATTGCCGCAGTCATTCAGCTAGAAGCGATTTTAGGTGCCTTTGCAGCAGGGCTGGTATTGGCAGAAACGGAGAAACAGCGAGAGCTAGAGGAAAAAGTTCTCCCGATCGCCGATATGCTGGTGCCCGTCTTTTTTGTGGTGGTGGGTGCTCGCACTGATTTGAGCGTGCTGAATCCGCTGGTGCCCGAAAACCGCGCTGGGTTAATCATTGCTGCCTTTTTGCTGGCGGTTGCCATTTTTGGGAAGGTGATCACAGGGTTCAGTGTCTTTGGGATGCCAGGCATCAATCGGCTGGCGATCGGCGTTGGCATGATTCCCCGTGGTGAAGTGGGTCTGGTGTTTGCCGCAGTAGGGTCTGAAAGCGGTGTCCTCTCCAAGCCCTTAGAAGCTGCCGTGATTGTGATGGTGATTTTGACTACCTTCATGGCTCCGCCATTGCTACGTGTTGTGTTTAGCCAATCCGATCGCGCCACTGCTACAGTCCTGGGAGCGCAATCGAGTCCGTCTGTCACTTTAAATCCAGGTTTGGTCGATTTAGAAAATGTAGAGCCAGAATCGAAGTAGCGTAGAAATTCCGATCGCACAATTCACACATCGGTTATATTCTTACAGACGTTTCGTGTCGTAGATGTTACCGCTACCCATCGCTGAACGATCACAACGCTTAGTGATGACAGCTTTTTGCGCTCATAAAGCCTAATGCTGGCACTTTTGTTGGCAAACTAGATCACTGCATTGAAACGCAACGGTTCATCGTGGAGCATCCATAACGGAGGTTAACGTCTGGCGATCGTGTCACTGTGTGATAGCAAAGCACTGTGATGGTATGCCTGGTGGGTCTCATAAATGGAAAAACCTCAGGCATGAAACTAAATCGCTGCCTTCGCGTCAGGCATCTGTACGCGCCGCTTAGCCACTTACGGTAGCAAGGCGGTTCCCACTTAAAAACAACCGGATTTGTTGTTTGGCCTAGCGGAATGGTTGAATAGAAGGCTCGTAACACCAGCCACTGCTTGAGAACAGTGCTGGCAGGCGTTGGCTTTCATTGGGTAGAAATGCTGTCTGTGTTGTCACCTAATGCTAGTAATGACTGCTGGTTGTTTAGCCGTCTTGACGGTGCGATCGACACCGATTTAAGCGAGCGTCCCCGTGTGAGGAGAATTGGTTAGAAAAGAATCCTTGGCTGATGTTCAGCTCTTTGAGAAATTGACGATACACCGTGAAACATCTTCCCCATTTTCTGCTCACTGCTACTTCT
>DATNQS010000482.1:0-2343 GCA_036703925.1 Candidatus Sericytochromatia bacterium | reverse complement strand
TTCAGGGAAAGCTTCCCGCGCAGTCAGTCCAATCAAGTCACGATGCCCCACTAGTTGAGAGTAAAGTGGATTGGCAAACTCGAAGACATGCTCAGGACCGCGTTGGGTACAGATAAGCGCTGGTGCTTCAACCAAGAGCGTATGCAAACGATTTCGCTGCACCTCTGCTTCGGCTCGGGCCGCTTGCTCGCGCAGCAGCGATTGGTCACGTTCGACTTCTGCTTGCTTGCGCTCAGTAATATCCCGAGAAATGACCACTACAGCTTTTCTGGATGGGTCTGTACTCAGTGGCGTGAGAATATATTCGTAGGACCGCACCCCATTGTCTGTGACAAAATCAGTTTCACTTTTGAGCTATTGCCCAGTAGACATTACGGTCTCTCGCTGGGCATCCACTGGCTCCATCAGCGCCGCTGGTAAACCAATGTCTCGCCAGGTCTTGCCAACCAAGGCATTAGGTGAAAAACCGAGTACCTGAGCAGCACCATCGCTAACATAGCCGTAGCGTCCCTCCTGATCAAAAACGTAGATATGGTCGACGGACGCGGAAAAAATTGCCTTTAATGTCTTTGCCTGTTCCTGCGACTGCGTGGCAAGTTGCCGGTATTCTCCTTCACTACTCTGTAGCTTGGACAACGTGCGCTCAAGACGCTGCTTGGCTACCCGCAGTTCACCAGCGAGGGCACTGATGAGCACACCCTCTAGCAAAAATAAACTCAGCCGCGAGCTGCTGACCCAGTTGAAAGAAAGGGAATAAAGGGGCGGAATAAAGTAGTAGGCGCTAATGAGCCCCGATAAAACAGTGGCAACCAGTCCCGGACCGAAGCCGCCAGACCAAGCGCTGACCATGACAGCGCCAAAGAATAACAGGAAAGGACTCTGCGTCATCGCCAGCACAGTATCCAGCAGTAACATCAGCAGGGTTGCTAGTAAAACGCTGAGACCAGCGATGCCATAGCGCGATAGTTGAGGGCGGGTCAGGTTTGGCATCCTCTTGGTTGAGATCACGTTGCGGAGCAATGTAGCGGGAGTAGGTCGGATGGCTAATACCCAGAGGCTCACAAATAGATAATACCGATCGCTCAGGACTCAGTCGGTAATGTTTATCCCTGCAAGCGCGTCAGCTTCCCCAACTAAGCTACCTGGGCAATTCCGCGATCGCACCTCACCAGTCGGGGCACCATAGCCATGCAGCGGGTTCCTGAGAGCGCAAGCTAAATTAGATTTCCTAAAGAGCGTCCCCCACCGGCATCGCTGGCCCTGGGGGTTTTGCTTGAAGCCCCAGGGCCTGATCAAACGGGTGCTGCTATAAACTCCGGGGAATGCCTGCTGATAGGCGATGGATGTTGGCAATACCGGACTAGGTTTTGACCTGCTCTGGTTGGTGGGGATGGCCGTGCTGGTGTGGCTGTATCTGAGGCAGCAGGCATAAGCAGCAAAACCCCCGGCGCTGGGCCAGGGGCTGGGGTGAAATTCCATTTACGTTTAACAGCTTACCGCCGCGATCGCTCTTTTCTGGTCCGGCCTGAACTCACCATCTGACGGTGCAGCTGTGGGGGTGGCAAAGCTCGGCAGGCACTATCCCACCGTCCATCCCTTAGTTTTTTCTGCCTTAACGCGATCGTATTGGGAGGATACAACTAAGCCATCTAGTTCTCTCAGCAGCGCCTCAGCAGTACCTGTGTCCCCATCACTCGAGGCCTGGGTGTAGGCGTCTATCAAAATGCGAAATTCATTGTTTATCATTTGCCACGCCTCTTAGTGCTGCGTCAGGTTGATTTCTCCGTCTACGAGGTAACACTCGTAGTTATTGAGGAGCTACGACCGAACGGCGGATTTCCTAGGAAGTCCTACTATTGGCGCTGACTGCGCTGGCTAGAAGGCCAGTACGAGGGAATGAGCTACGAGGATGTGCTGGCGCAGCTGAAGCAGAATCGGGCTGAGGTAGACGCAGCTGACTAAGCCCAATTGCCTGCCCCTGCTACCGCTCCTACCAGGCGGTTCACGTTCCACGTCGTTACACCTCGCTGTTACGGGTCAGAACTTCGGTAAATCAATGCTTTGGGCGGCGCGGTGGAACCTTGTTGCGTCAGTTCGTTCCATTGCTAGGACATTAATAACGCAAGAACTGTCAATCTGACATAGGAAAGAGTATTTTTGATGGCATATGCACCCTAAACCGTCGGAGCTTGTATCATGACGGGCATGAGTAAACGCATTCAGGTGACTCTGCCTGACCGATTGGCAGAGGAGTTAGAGCAGTGGGCAGCCGCAGACGGGCGTGCTGTTGCAAACCTTTGCGCATTCCTGTTAGAGCAAGCTGTGAGGCAGGCTAAAAAATCT
>DATNQS010000481.1:0-3030 GCA_036703925.1 Candidatus Sericytochromatia bacterium | reverse complement strand
AACTCATCTTTCAGTCGATTGGCGTGGGCTAAAGCCTCCGCTTGTTGACGCAGTAAGGCCTCAATCTGCTTACTTTCCGTGAGATCTAAAACAAAACAGACCCAAGCAATTTCGTCACTTTCGAGCTGTGCGGCACCGAGTAAAATCGGCACGTGGCTGCCGTCCTTGCGGATATATACTTTTTCAAATGGGGCGCAGCTGCCGGTACTCGCGAGTTCCTGTAATACCTGCTCGTCTTGTTCAAGGTATTCTGGCGGTGTCATTTTACCCCAGTCCATCAAGCCATTTTGCAAGTCTTCACGGGTATAACCCACCATTTTGAGAAAGGCGTCATTTGCCTCCAAAATGGCGCCGTTAGGACCTGCCAAAAGAACGCCAATAATATTGGCTTCCACCAGCCGACTGAAGCGGGCTTCACTTTTCTTAAGTGCAATCTGTTGCGTTTTTAGGTCTTCTGCCAGAGCCTCGGCCTGCTGCCGTGCCACCACTTGAGCCGTGACCTCAAAACAAAAGGTAACGATCCCTTCTACCGCACCATCAACGTCGAAAAGCGGCTGGTAAACAAAGTTGAAAACCCCTTCTTCGAGCGTTCCATTGCCTTGTCGATCCAACTGAGCAGCAATTTCATTACCCACAAACGGTTGTCCGGTTGCAAACACTTGATCCAGCAGTTCAAAAAAACCTTGTCCTGCCAATTCAGGGAAAGCTTCCCGCGCAGTAAGTCCAATTAATTCACGATGCCCCACCAGTTGAGAGTAAAGCGGATTGGCAAACTCGAAGACATGATCAGGCCCGCGATGGGTACAAATAAACGCTGGTGCTTGAACCAAGAGCGTATGCAGACGATTTCGCTGCACCTCTGCTTCGGCTCGGGCAGCTTGTTCTCGCAGCAGCGATTGGTCACGTTCGACTTCTGCTTGCTTGCGCTCAGTAATATCCCGAGAAATCACCACTACAGCTTTTCTGGATGGGTCTGTACTCAGCGGCGTGAGAATATATTCGTAGGACCGCACCCCATTGTCTGTGACAAAATCAGTTTCACTTTTAAGCGATCGCCCGGTAGACATCACGGTTTCTCGCTGGGTATCCACTGGCTCCATGAGCGCTGCTGGTAAACCAATGTCTTGCCATGTCTTGCCAACCAAGGCATCGGGTGAAAAACCGAGTACTTGAGCAGCGCCATCGCTGACATAGCCGTAGCGCCCCTCTTGATCAAAAACGTAGATATGATCGACGGACGCGGAGAAAATTGCCTTTAACGTCTTCGCCTGTTCCTGCGACTGCGTGGCAAGTTGCCGATATTCTTCTTCACTGCTCCGTAACTTTGACAACGTGCGCTCAAGACGCTGCCTGGCCACCCGCAGTTTGTCAGCAAAGACACTGATGAGCACACCCTCTAGCAAAAATAAACTCAGCCGCGAGCCGCTGACCCAGTTGAGGGAGAGGGAATAAAGGGGCGGGATAAAGTAGTAGGCGCTAATGAGCCCAGATAAAACAGTGGCAACCAGTCCCGGACCGAAGCCGCCAGACCAAGCGCTGACCACAACAGCGCCAAAGAACAACAGGAAAGGACTCTGAGTCATCGCCAGCACAGGATCCAGTAGTAACATCAGCAGGGCTGCTAGTAAAACGCTGAGACCAGCGATGCCATAGCGCGATGGTTGAGAGCGGGTCAGATTTGGCATCCTCTTGGTTGAGATCACGTTGCGGAGCAATGTAGCGGGAGTAGGTCGAACGGCTAATACCCAGAGGCTCACAAATAGATAATACCGATCGCTCAGGATTCAGTAGGTAATGTTTATCCCTGCAAGCGCGTCAGCTTCTCCGACTAAGCCACCCGGCCGATCCCGCGATCGCACCCCACCAGTCAGGGCACCTAGGCATGTAGCGGGTTCCTGAGAGCGCAAGCTAAATTAGATGTCCTAAAGAGCGATCCCCCACCGACATCGCTGGCCCTGGGGGTTTTGTTTGGGGCCCCATAGTCCGGTCAAATGGGTGCTGCGATGAACTCTGGGGAATGGCCTGCTTATGTCGGCAATACCGGACTAGGTTTTGACCTGCTCTAAGTTGGTGGGGATTGCCGTGCTGGTGTGGCTGTATCTGAGGCAGTAGGCATAAGCAGCAAAACCCCCGGCGCTGGGCCAGGGGCTGGGGTGAAATTCCATTTACGCTTGACAGCTTACCGCCGCGATCGCTCTTTTCTGGTCCGGCCTGAACTCACCATCTGACGGTGCAGCTGTGGGAGTGGCAAAGCTCTACGGGCGCTACCCCACCGTCCATCCCTTAGTTTTTTCTGCCTTAACGCGATCGTATTGGGAGGATACAACTAAGCCATCTAGTTCTCTCAGCAGCGCCTCAGCAGTACCTGTGTCTCCATCACTCGAGGCCTGGGTGTAGGCGTCTATCAAAATGCGAAATTCGTTGTTTATCATTTGCCACGCCTCTTAGTGCTGCGTCAGGTCGCTTTCTCTGTCTATGAGGTAACACTCGTAGTTATTGAGGAGCCACGACCGAACGGCCGATTTCCCAGGAAGTCCAACTATTGGCGCTGACCGCGCTGGCCATAGGGCCAGTACGAGGGCATGAGCTACGAGGATGTGCTGGCGCAGCTGAAGCAGAATCGGGCTGAGGTAGACGCAGCTGACTAAGCCCAATGGCCTGCCCCTGCTACCGCTCCTACCAGGCGGTTCACGTTCCACGTCGTTACACCTCGCTGTTACTGGTCAGAACTTCGGTAAATCAATGCTTTGGGCGGCGCGGTGGAACCTTTTTGCGTCAGTTCGTTCCATTGCTAGCGACATTAATAACGCAATAGCTGTCAAGCTGACGCAAGGAAGAGCATTATTGATGGCATGTGCACCCTAAGCCGTTAGAGCTTGTATCATGACAGGCATGAGTAAACGCATTCAGGTGACTCTGCCTGACCGATTGGCAGAGGAGTTAGAGCAGTGGGCAGCCGCAGACGGGCGTGCTGTTGCAAACCTTTGCGCATTCCTGTTAGAGCAAGCTGTGAGGCAGGCTAAAAAATCT
>DATNQS010000480.1:0-11324 GCA_036703925.1 Candidatus Sericytochromatia bacterium | reverse complement strand
CGGTACTGAACTGGAAGCACTAGCCGCACGTACGATCGCCGAACGCGGAGTGCAGCTGGTTGGTACTGCCCATGGCAATCGGTTAGAAAACTTGATCAAAAACCCGACGCTTTCAGATCTGGTTGGCGGCATCCAGTCAGTGACGTTAGGCGATGAAGAAGCCCGCCGCCGTGGTAGCCAAAAAAGTGTGTTGGAGCGCAAAGCCCCCCCGACCTTTGACATTGCGGTGGAAATGCTGGAGCGGCAGCGCTGGGTTGTGCATGAACAGGTGGCTGAAACTGTTGATAGCCTGCTGCGGGGTCGCCAGCCCAATCCCCAGGTGCGTGCACTAAGCGAAACTGGGAAAGTGATTATTACCCATGAACTGTCGAGTGCAGACTCGGATCCTCCGGGACGGCGATCAACCCGTAGTGGTCTGACACCCGCCCGCACTACCCTTAATCCACTGGGTAGCCAAAGTGATGTTAGCGATCGCTCTGCGTTCATGGGTAGCTCTGGGCGACTGGGTGGAGTACAAAGCCGTGGCTGGCGATCGTCCGGGCAGATGCGCCCGCCGTCCCCAGTGCTGTCAGAATTGTCGCCAGATGAGCAGCAATTTGAACAGATGCTGGACGAATCATTGCAAGATCACTTTGGCAGCAACGCTACCTTTTTGCATGAGGTACTGGATGACGAAGCTGCTGCAACCTTTGGTGAGGCAGGGCTAGGGCAGCGCGTGGGTCCGAACGGTGAGGATATGCTGCACGTCTACCCGTACGCAGTCAGTCGTCATCAGCTTGACCAAGTGATTCGTACGCTCAGTCTACCTGTGGTATTGACCAAAGATATTGACCATGCCGATGCTGTTTTAGCGTTGCGATCGCATGTCAAAAATCATTCCAAGCTGCGTCATATTGCTAAGGCGCGTCAGGTGCCAATCCATACCATCAAAGCCAGCACCATTCCACAAATTGCTCATGGTTTGCGACGAATGCTGGATATTGATGACTCTGGTACGCCTGAGATTGCAGACCTCAGTCTATTCTCCAGCAGTGGCAGCGACGACGAAATCGAAGCACTGGAAGAAGCAAGACTTGCCGTTGAGCAAATCGTTATACCTAAAGGGCAACCTGTGGAGCTTTTACCCCGCTCTGCGATCGTCCGCAAAATGCAGCATGAGTTAGTGGAACACTACCACCTGAAGTCTCGCAGTTTTGGTGACGAACCCAATCGCCGTCTGCGAATTTATCCAGCCTAAGCACGATCGATCGCTCTACTGGAGACAAAAGGGCGATAAGAGCTGGTTAACTGCCATGGCAAGTTAACTAGCCCCAAAAATTACACTCATGTTAGTGAAAAGACAGACACCTTAGCCTGTCTGCCCTACCACTCAGGTGACAGATCACTGTAGTTGATGTCTAGATAAAAAGCGACAACCTCTGTCAAAGCTTGACTCTAAGCTCAAGGTTGTCAGTATTTCGTCGCATCATCCTGATGGTTTGTGGCAATACGCCAACTAGCAAGGCAAAGGCCTCATCAGGTAACTCCGCCACCATCTCAGCACCAAAATAGTTCTCAAATTGGTTCAAAATCATTTGCGCCCGCTGCAATGGCACCGGGTTATCGGTCAACTGCTGAGTTAAGCGAATCCACTGACGTCGAATCTTATAGGCATTTTGGCGTTCTTCCTGTGTCTCTGGATAGACAAGGGAAAGATCACCAACGGCAACCGCACGCTGGCAATCAATATCGAAGAAACTGCCAATCGCTGCTCCTGGTCCGGCAAACTCAGCATGAAACCGCTTGTAAATGATCAAGCCGTTGCGTCTGCGACTATTGACCATTAGCAGTTGACCACTGTTCAGTTGAGTCAAAATGTCACGACTGCCGACATACTCAACGAGTTCTGGCTGTCGGTCTAGGATTTCATCTCTCATACTGCTGAAGCCCTGAAAGCACTAGCATCAATGCAGCCAACAACGGCGCACTCATAAAAAACGCAGGCATTACCATCATTGACCTTTCTCTTAACTCAATCCTATGCCACAAGGTAATCGCTTGTGGCGTATGCCGGAACCAATGATAGATGCTGAATACGCTCTGGTAGAGATTGGGGTGTTGACCTTGATATAGCGACCCTTAGCTAATTACCTAGTAACGTGACGTTTCGGGAGTAGAGCAGCTTATGCTTGTCAACTACATTCTATGGCATTCTTCTAGCGCAACACAGCCATAAAAGTGAGGAAACCTTAAAGTAATGTTGTGGCTTTTCCGTTTCTTTTGAAGCAGTGATGAAGCATCCGTAGACTTACTCTGAAAAAGGCAACAAGACAGGATGAAGCCGATCGCATTTATACTGGTGTGCCTCTACCGAAATGCTCACTCTCACTGCCTTACTGCGAACTTTTATCCTGTACTAGTCATAAGTCTCCCTATGTCAGACTGAGGGAACTTCACCCTTCAAGCAGAGTCAATTGAAACAAGCAGCCGTATCTGAGCCAATGTGAGTTCTGGTCTAGATTAAGCCCCCTATCGAATTGAGCCGCTCACTTACCTCAGCGTTAAGGCGGCTGTCATGAATGCTGATGTGAAAGCAATTCGTCGTCGTCACGATACGCAAGCGATGATGGTAATAGGGTCGCATGAGCGATCGCAGACTGAAAGCGCTACATCAGGTCACACATAACATCCGTTACGAAAAGGGGAAGAGGGTTATGGCAAGTCGCTTGCAATGGAGTGGTTGGCTAGTCTCACTGACAGTTTTAAGTGCATTACCAGCCCTGGGACAAGCCAATTTTGGTAGTCTCACCTTGAGTGCTGAGAAGCAGTCAGGGTCATTAACAGGTACTACGGGAGGGACAACTTCGCTGCCTGCGATTATTAGCAATCGCGATCGTAACAACAACAGGTGCCGTGGCTTTGGCGACCCAACCCCAGATCACATTCTGACGCTGCAACAAAATGTCTCCAGTTTGAGGTTGCGTGTCAATAGTGGCGGTAGCGATACTACGCTGGTTGTTCAGGGTCCGCAGGGGAGTGTGCGTTGCAGCGATGATTCCAAAGCTGGGAAGGATGCCAGCCTTGCAGATACCGACTGGCAGGCGGGCACATACAAAGTCTGGATTGGCTCTGCGACACCCGGTCTGCGACGAGACTATACGCTGTATGTGCGGCAGTAGTGGGGTTTGAGCGGTTGAAGTTTAAACGTCCTTTAAGTGTGAAGCAAAGCTTGATTTGTTCAAACAGCACCAGTCAAAAGCGTCAAGCTTCAATAGCCTCATCGTTTGCTAACGTTTCTACTACGACTTGTGCCAACTTCGCGGCTGCGCCTCCTTGACCGCGGACATGACGGAGGTTGGTTTGCATCTCCTCCAGCTTTTCTGGGTGATCAAGCAAGTCCAGGACGATCGCGGTAATTGCTTCTGGTTGCAAATCGCCAGCCAGTTCTGGCACAATTTCGGCGTTTGCCCAGATGTTAGGCCATGCCAACTGCCCTAACCGTTTTAACGCCAGGCGCGTCATCATGGCAGCAACCCGTCCTCCTATGACTGGTAAGTTTGCCAGTAGACCCGGTATACCGTCCCAGGTGCGAATGCGATCGATCTGCTGAAGCGGTATCAGCACCAGCATCGGCACTGCCAACGCGCCCAATTCAGCAGTGTTTGCGCCGACCGTCGTCAGGCACAGGCTACATTGCGAAAGTAGCTTGTAAGCAGGAGCCTCTGTCCATAGCTCGACCCGCAGCCCAGCAGCAGTTTTGAGAAACGGACGCTCGTCAGGTCGTGTCGGCAACACTAACTCAGCCGCAGCCCAGCCCAGTTCATCGATCGCAGCATTCTCCTTAGAGTTAGCAAACATGGCGAGAGTGGTTAGCGTCAGGCTAGGCGCAACGGGAATCACAAACCGCGTAGCGGGTCGAACGGCAGCAACCTGTTCTGCGATCGCCAGACAAAGCGGTACTCCTAACGCGAGCTTTGTCGGTTTGGAGCCAGGAAGGAGACCGATTAAGGCGGAGGGATGAGTGATGTAGCTTGCTTCCGCTTTGCGTTGGGATGAGACCGTCTCTTCACTCTCCGTCCTTGCTTTCATGTCCCCGTCCCCCGATCGCCCCGCTTCTGCCATCAAATCACCGACCACAGTGAATTTATGGGCGTACTTCTGCGGTGCGCGGCTGCGAATGTCTTCGCGCATCACGCCGAAACGATCAACCCAGCGATACCATCGGGCTTCCCACTCAGCATAAATGACGCTAGGGTAGCCCAGTCGTCTACTAAGGACAACGGAAAAAAACTGGTCACCGCCTAGGAAGAGGACAACACCGTGCGATCGCCAGTCCCAGGCTTTAGCCGTTTTGCCCCACAGCAGAAAAGGAAAGAAATGCTCTGCCTCCTGAACCCGATCGACTTCGGGATAGCGACGGGCGATCGCGCCTTCTTGCCCACTGGCATTCGCACAGGGTGAGAGGACAACCGAAAGCCGAACCTGGTTGCGATCGTCACCTAATTGCTGGCGTAATACCTGCACCATAGGCTTGACCCAGGTTGCTAACTCTCCCGGTCCATTCGACAAGATCAGAATATCAATGGGATGACGCACTGCTTTAGCCTTTCTCCGTTCTAGCTAGAATAGCGTTTTAGGCTTCTGGTTTGACCTGTGGCGGTTAAGTAAATTAAGCACTACTTAGAGACCGGGTTTCGACTGCGCTCAACCCGCCGACCCACAGGACTGAGAGCATTGAGACTTCGGCGTGAGCTCAGTCGAACCCGAAGTCGAAATGCATCTTATAAATAATTACCCCCAGCTACTTAAAACAGTGCGGGGTTGTGAAATAACTGCTATAAACAGACGGAACCAGTCTGGTCAAAATTGGGCGATCGCTGGCAGGTAATGAGACGATATAGTGAGCGTAGTCGCTTAATAAGCTAAAAGCATCTGGCTGCAACCTGATCAATCGGTGCGTTGAAACAACCCTGGTCAGCCTGAAGCAATGTACTATCAGTGTTAAGACCTCCAATTGCTGGGGACTGTTCTCCGCATCAACGAGTAGAGTTAACCTCGATGAGCAACCCTACTTCCGTCCTGGAAGATCTGCTGCAAACCTTACCTGACCTCAGACCCCAGCTTTACTTCAAGTCGTCCCTGACTGCCCTTTCTCATGCAATGGAAGATCAGGTGCTAGCGGGTGTTGATTGCTCACTGGTGATTGCTAGCTTCCAGCGCGAACGCTTTTACCGTCAAGAGGCGCACCGCTACTTACGCATTTCAGAGCGGGCAGAGCAGGTTTATGTGCTGGCAGCACCCGAAGCTGATTTTACCAGCCGTTCTGACCATTACGAAACGATCGCCTTTGTCCCTACGGATGCCTTGGCGCAAGAATGGCATCTAGTTGTCGTTGGTCCGCGTTATGCCGCCTGCCTGGTTTGTCGCGAAAAGCAGGTTCCCGTTGCCACTGCCGATGCGACGATGCCGATTGCCACTGATCAAGCGAGACGGTTTGAAGGCATCTGGACGTTCGATCGCCAGACCGTTTGTATCGCCGCAAATTTGTTACTTGACCGGATATTGCCCTATCGCCCAGAACTAGGGGCAAAGCTTGCCCAGGCGAAGGCACAGCTTCAGATTGAGCAACAGACTGGTTCTAACGATGCCGATCCCGAGCCGTTTGCCGAGCGTCTGGTCACGTATCTGCAAGCCGGACAGTACAAGCTGCTGAAGGCTTATCGCTCGATCGCCGCCAAAGAACGTAAAGAGCGTCTGGTTAACTCCATCACTACTGCCATCCGGCGATCGCTCGATCCCGAAGAAATTTTCACCGTCGCTGTGCGAGAACTAGGGCAGGCTTTGCGAATCTGTCGCTGCCTCATCTACCGCTGCAAAGAGACTGATGCTCATGTTGTGATCCAGCACGAGTACTTAGGTGCAGCGTCCGGCTCGCTTTTGGGTCAACGCTGGGCTTTGCAGGATAATCCTTTGTTTCAAGAAGTCGTACAGCGGAAGGAGCGAGTGTACGTTGCAGATGCTCAGGCAAATCCCTGGGTGTTAGAAGATGAGCGCATCGTGCTGCCAACTCGATCGCCCGCTACAGGCTCTCGGTCTGAATCAGTCGTGCAGCGCTGGACAATTGAATCCTGGTTGATGGTGCCCGTGATGCATCAAAATCGACTTCTGGGCATGGTCGAGCTGCATACCTGTGGTGGCACACTCCACGAATGGACAGACGCAGAACTAGGTTTAGTAGACGCGATCGCGGCTCAAATTGGTGTTGCCCTCATCCAGGCAGAAGCGTATGCCAACCTGGAAGACCTGAACCAACAGCTTGAAGCACTCGACCTAACCCGTAGCAACCTCATCGCCATTACCGGGCACGAACTTCGCACTCCTCTATCAACTATTCAGATTTGCCTGGAGAGCCTCTCTACCGAACCTGATATGCCCCCAGAGCTACGTCAGGTGATGCTCCAGTCTGCCCTGACTGATACAGAACGGATGCGAAAGCTAGTGCAAGACTTTCTTACTTTGTCGCAGCTTGAAAGCGGGCGTGTGCAGTGGCATCTCGAAGCCCTACCGCTACAAGAATGTGTAGACCTTGCTCTCAGCAGCATCCGCACTCGTCAACGCCAAAGCGATCTACCTGAAATCACCGCGCAGGTGCCACCTGACCTTCCGCTTTTGAAAACGGATGGCGAATGGCTGGTCGAAGTGTTCTCCAAACTGCTAGACAACGCCTGTAAATTCACAGAACCGCAGGGGCGCATTATGATTCAAGCTCAAGCTAATGGCAGGCAAATGCTCGAAGTGACGGTTGCTGATACCGGACGTGGCATCGAACCTAACCGTCTCGAAACTGTGTTCGATCGCTTCTATCAAGAAGAAGGTGCGTTACGTCGTACTACAGGCGGCACTGGCCTGGGGCTTGCCATCTGTCGACAAATCATAACTGGGCTTGGCGGACGCATCTGGGCAGAATCCGCAGGCAAAGACCGGGGCAGCCAGTTTCATTTCACCATTCCGATCGTCCGTAGCGAACCAGACGAAAAGCGCACCCAAACTAAAACGGGGAGAGGCAAAATCTCTCGTGTGAGAAGTAGCTGACGGAATGAAGCTAACGATTCCTTACTTCAGCAAGACCTTGCTTCCTCCCCAATTGCTAACAACTGTTACAGTTACCGCCAGACGTTTCAGAGCGTGACAGACTCAGTGATACGATTTTGTAAAATATCGAGAGAGACATCCAAATGGCAGAAACTCTTTCTGGACAAGCCCCTATCTTTGGCGGTAGCACAGGCGGACTGTTAACAAAAGCCCTTGTTGAAGAAAAATACGCAATTACCTGGACAAGCCCTAAAGAGCAAGTCTTTGAAATGCCAACTGGCGGCGCAGCCGTAATGAAGCAAGGTGAGAACCTACTGTATATGGCTCGTAAAGAGCAGTGTATTGCCCTTGGTGGTCAGCAACTGCGTGCAAAGTTTAAGATTACAGATTACAAGGTTTATCGGGTTTACCCCAATGGTGATCTTGAGTATCTCCATCCTAAAGACGGTGTTTTCCCAGAAAAGGTTAACGCTGGTCGCCCACAGGTGAACAGCAATGCACGCAACATTGGCAGCAATCCTGAACCTGCCAAGCTGAAGTTTAGCGGCACACCGACCTACGAAGCTTAGTGTATTGCACTTAGTTTCTTAACCGGACTAAGTAACTGAATAATTCAGCGATCGCCTCAGACCTTAACCTCTGAGGCGATTTTTTCATGACCATTCTTTCCTGCTGCCCCTGTCAGATGCAGACCGTTGGGTGGGCATAACTAAACAATCGTCTCTTTGCAATGAATGCTGGGTGCATGACTTATAGTTTGAAGGTCGCAGATATGCCTGCGAGCGAGCGTCCACGCGAACGCCTGGTTACCTACGGAGCAAAACATCTAGCTACGGCTGAACTGTTAGCTATTCTTCTTGCTACGGGGCAGGGACCCGGCAAACTCTCTGCGGTTGGCTTAGGACAATACATTCTGCAATTTGTTGGCAAGCATCAGCACGACCCACTCTCTGCCTTACGAGAGGTCAGCATTCCAGAATTAACCGCCATTTCAGGCGTTGGTGAAGCTAAGGCAGCGACCATTCTGGCAGCGATCGAGCTAGGCAAGCGTGTGTTTCAATCCCGTCCAGCCGAATATACGATCGTCGATGATCCTTCCATTGCCGCTGCTGCCCTCAGCCAAGATCTCATGTGGCAGCCCCAAGAACGCTTTGCCATCTTGATGCTGGATGTCAAACATCGCTTGCTGGGAACGCAAGTCATTACGATCGGCACTGCCACAGAAACCCTTGCCCATCCGCGCGACATTTTCCGTACTGTCCTCAAACAGGGCGCAACACGAGTCATCGTGGCGCACAATCACCCCTCTGGCAACGTGGAACCTAGCAACGAAGACATCATCCTCACACGCCAACTGCTGTCAGGTGCCGATTTTCTAGGCATTCCTTTGCTCGATCACCTCATCTTAGGCAACGGCAATTTCTTGAGCTTGCGCCAGACGACTAGCCTATGGAACGAGTGCCCTCAAGATGAGTAAGATTTGTTGTAGCCCTACACAGCCTGTGATAGATTGAGAATCCTTGGGCGATTAGCACAGTGGTAGCGCACTTCCTTCACACGGAAGGGGTCACTGGTTCGAATCCAGTATCGCCCATACGAAACGAGAACCGCTAAGGCTTCAGCATACAACTGAAGGGGTTTGGCAGCTTTTTGTCAGGCTGGATGTGTAAGCAAGAATTGTTGAACAAGCGGTTCTTCTACACGGCGATCGCGGTAAGACGTATGACGATCATCGTGAGTTTGCTTCAAGGGCGATCGTGCGAGACATCAGTACGGGCGATGCAGTATGATCCACGCGCACAGACGACCTTAAAGGGTAAGATCGTTGCTATATAAGATTGGTTTCATGAACATACTGCCGCCATACTTTCATCGCTTTAAACAGCCATCCTTTTATCTGTTGCTGTTGCTGCTTGGCAGTAGCGCTGGTTGTAATGCCCTTCGTAGCCAGCTTGGCGTACCGCCGCTTCCACAAGAATCGGTTGCATCATTGCAAAGCCCCATAGCTGTTTCCCCGTTGCCGCCGCCCAAGCTAACTAGCCTGGATTATGTGGCGCAAATTGTGCAGCGGGTTGGACCGGCTGTTGTACGCATTGATTCGACTCGTACAGTGGAGCAATCGTTTGGCGATACCGGCTTTGAGCGGTTTTTTGGCGCTCAGGTGCCACCCGCGCAACGGGTGCAGCGAGGCACTGGTTCTGGTTTTATCACAACAGCAGATGGGCGCGTCTTGACTAATGCCCATGTTGTGCAAGGTGCTGATAGTGTGACAGTTGTGCTCAAGGATGGACGACGGTTTAAGGGCAATGTGGTGGGTGCTGATCCGACCACTGATGTGGCAGTGATCAAGATTGATGCCCAAAACCTACCGACGGTTAAAATGGGCAATTCCGATAATTTGCTGCCGGGGCAAGCCGCGATCGCCATTGGCAACCCGCTTGGGCTGAGTTTTACTGTCACGCAAGGCATCATTAGCGCGACGGGGCGATCGGCGGCTGATGTGGGTGTCTCAGCAGAGCGAGTGGACTTCATTCAGACCGATGCTGCTATCAATCCGGGGAACTCGGGTGGGCCGCTGATTAATGGTGAAGGCGAAGTGATTGGCATTAACTCTGCCATTATCCAGGGCGCGGCTGGGTTGGGGTTTGCGATTCCCATTGCGACTGCTTCGCGGGTTGCCGAGCAAATTGTGACTACAGGTAAGGCAGAGCATCCCTACCTGGGTGTCAAGATGGCAGAGCTGACCCCTGAAATCCGTAACGAGATTAATCAGAGCAATACGGGCTTCAAGATTAACCAGGATCAGGGTGTGCTGATTATTGGTGTAGCCTCCAATTCTCCCGCAGCGCGGGGGGGTATACGTCCCGGTGATGTTGTTGCCAGTATCAACGGCACACCCATTCAAACGGCGCAGCAAGTACAGCAACAGGTGGAAGCAGCCACGATCGGCGGTACACTCCAGATCACTGTTAACCGTAATGGACAAACGCAAACAGTGGCGGTGAAACCAGAGCCGCTCCCTGTCAGAGAGCCTAGCCAACGCAGTTAGTGGTTAGTATTTAGCCCAACTGGGCGGTGTGGTGTGAAGGGAGGGGAGTAAAGTGCTTGGTGTGCCCCTGCTCCTGCCTCCTAAAGGCTCACCTGACTGTTTGTTTTGTCTTAAGCATCTTCTACCGTTTCAACGTTATGCAGTCTGAAGTTTTGCCCGGTCGTAGTTTTCCCATTGGTGCGACTGTCTATCCGGATGGCGTGAATTTTTCGATCTTTTCTAAAAGTGCCAAGGCGTTGGAATTGCTGTTGTTCGATCGCGCCGACGATCCTCTGCCTGCCCGCGTGATTACACTCGATCGCAAGCAAAATAAGACTTTTTACTATTGGCACGTTTTTGTTTCAGGGATTGGTGCTGGACAAATTTATGCCTACCGTGCCGACGGGCCGTTTGCGCCAGAACTGGGACATCGGTTTGATTTCAACAAAGTTTTGTTAGACCCGTACGCGAAGGCTGTCGTTGGTTGGGAGCATTACAGCCGCGAAGCTGCGATGCATCCTGGCGACAACTGTGCCCAGGCATTACGAGGCGTAGTGGTTGATCCCAGTGCCTACGATTGGGAAGGCGATGCGCCGCTGAGTATTCCCCACACAGACAGTGTGATTTACGAAATGCATGTGGGCGGGTTTACGCGCAACCCTAACTCAGGTGTGGCACCGGAAAAGCGCGGCACGTATGCTGGGCTAATTGAGAAAATCCCCTATTTAAAGCAACTAGGGGTAACGGCAGTGGAATTGCTGCCTGTGCATCAGTTTGACGAACAAGATGTGCAGTCCGGCTTAACGAACTATTGGGGCTACAGCACGATCGCCTTTTTTGCCCCGCATACTGGCTATAGCTCTCGACGCGACCCAATGGGATCCGTAGACGAGTTTCGTGACATGGTGAAAGCGCTGCACCGCGAAGGGATTGAGGTCATTCTGGATGTGGTGTTTAACCATACCGCAGAAGGCGACGAGGATGGACCCACCCTCTCCTTCAAAGGCTTAGAAAACTCGGCGTACTACATTCTGGAACCAGACCAGGAGTATTACAGCAACTACACTGGCTGCGGCAATACGCTGAAGGCAAACCACGAGATTGTAGGACGTATGATTTTGGAAAGCCTCCTGTACTGGGTGGCAGAGATGCACGTTGATGGCTTTCGCTTTGATCTGGCATCCGTGCTGTCGCGCAGCCGATCGGGGCACCCCCTCGAAGATCC